>NZ_BDQK01000004.1 GCF_003864295.1 Aphanothece sacrum FPU1
TAAATAATGCGGCTCAAGATGCTTTATTGTTGGAAGTTCTTAACAGATTAGGCCCTCAAGTACAAGGTGGCTTATCCGGTTGGTTAGGTCGGTTTAGTCGTTCGATTAGATTAGATCGAGTTCTTAGCGTACTTCAATTTATGCTAGTTCTTCACAACGCAGGAATGTTAAGTCGTTCATTACTTGATTCCATTAGTTATTTGATTGATTCAGCCGGTCAAGCTTTCGGATTGAAAGACGAAGATGATAACCCTATTAATTTAACGGCAACTATTGGGAGTTCTGTTAGTTTTCTTGAAGGAATTTTAGGTACTGAATTATATTCTGGACTTTCTTATAACTGGAAGAAACTATCAGCTATTTATACATCTGCCGTTAATGTTTATCAGTTAACTACGAACTCTATGGCTGGTATAGCTGAAGGGTTAGAAACGGTTGGTAACTACACGGGAAAAATAGGAAATGCGCTTAAACGTGGTGGAGTAATTATAGAAAATGCCTATCAATGGATGGATGAAACCTTATCTATTAAATCAGGTAAATTTGCAGCCATTCAAAAAATTACTGATGGTATTTCTCAAGCTGATAGTATTGTTAATGACCTCACAAGCGTGACCGAGGAAATAATCGAAACTAAGGACAATATTAAACAAATCCAGACTGAGTTTAAAACAATTCAAGATAATTTAAAAGATAAGGAGAAAACAAAATTAGAGAAAGAAAATAAAGCTAGGACTGATAGTTTAGGCCCCAATATTGCTAGAGAAAACTTATTAGAAGCACCTGAAAAAGATGTCACTACCAACTGATTTTAATTCCTGGGAACACTTTCAAGATATTTGGAAGAAAACCCACAATAAAGAAGTTCGTCAATGGTTTCGTGACCTTGACCCTGATACTTTAGATCTTGACCTAAAAAATACCTCGACAAAGTTTATATTTAGCTTCATTAATTGATGATAAAGATTCGGCTTTACAATGCATTTGTAAGTGGATTTTCTTTAATTATGATATTCGTCGAGGTCAAGCTTTTACAACTCCTATTTATGGCATTCCCATTGAAGACTACAATCAATCTTTTAAATACAAGCCACAAATTACCTTATTATTTGTTGAGAATGCTCATGACGTTGAGCCTGAATATGAACCCTTGTACAGGACAAATTAGTTTTAGATTAATTCAAGAAACTTCTCAAACAATTACAGAATTAGAGTTAAAATTAATGGCCACTAAAATCAAAAGTCTTTTTTGCTAAACCGCGTTATAAATGGCGTAAAGGTAAGGAGATTTATTCTTACAGAGATAAGGAAAAAGGCTATGAATTGAAAGTGTATGCCAGAGCTGAACTTGATGCGAAAAACTTAATAGAGCAAGTTTTAGATATTCAAAATCATAAACCCGATTGGACTTACTCAGAAAAAATGTTGCTCCTAATGAAACCGCCGCTTTTCCCACTATTCCTGGTACTCAAATAATTTTAGGCCAAAAGTAAGAAAAAACCTCGAAGCCGTCCCCATTACTGATGTTTATTTTACTGGAGCTATTTGTACTATACATGGGCTTAAACGTCCCATACCTTTAGTGGATTTAAACCTATCAATTTCCCGACGCTTATCAAACCGCTTGAGGTTGCGAATAAATTTCAAAGCAGGGAGAAATCCTAGGGTTTCCAGGGGAAAATTTGCTTAAAAGTTTGCTGTAATCTGGGTGAAACACCACACACAGAGGACTTTATGAGTACGTTACGAAATTTAGCACGCGGGGGCCAAAAATCAGATCGCTTTCAAGAATTTGATCGCTTACTACGACAAATATGATGAACGCCCCGACAAGGTAGGGCTCTGGAACTCCCAAACCCCCTCAAGTTGAATTATATGTACATTTGTTTGGACAAGATTTTAATGCAAAGGTATTTCACAAGGTTAAAGGGACAGAATCTACCTGGAATACGAATAAAGAAAAACTTGCAGGACGTACCAAGTTAGGAGAAGGTGCATTTCCTGCTGCCGACGATATCATTTTAATAGGTGGCCGCGCTCGTCCTGCTAAGGTCGTAATCACCACTGGCTTAACTTCTAAAGGTGTAAGAAAGACTTCAGATCGCACAAAATTACCTTACCTCAGTTATGGCGGTACTTCAGGTAGTATTCCCTTTGGCCGATTAAATGGCACAGACGAAGAACTGACCGCCTACAACGCCATTGTTAATAACTTTAAAACAGCAGGAAAAATCCCCGCCGGAACCCGTGTAAGTCGCATTAAGGAGAAAATCTAGCGATGAACAGAGAGACTCCTTTCTTAATATGGACACCTCCGATTGATGAAGATTGCAATCTAGATCAAGAACTAGAAAATTTGCATCAAGCGACTGAGTTATTAGATTATGCCCTTTATACCGGAGACGAGTTTGACTGCGTTTTGGATTGTCTCAATGATCAAGGTCAAGACCCTAACGCTTACCTCGATTATGTGGCTCAAAATCTTCAATTCTTAGGCATTTGTGATTAAAACGATCAGGTAATTATGACGTTAACTTTTCGTTTTGATAGTGGAGAAAATTGGGAATCTTTGGGGAGTTTTTCTTACTCCTCAAGGCCCATTCCTGGAAAAGAAGGTCAAACAGATCCTATCGGGTTTGTGACATTACCTTTAACTTTACAAAACCATAATATAGCGGTTCGTTGTTCTGGTTATCCTGTTTACTCCTTTTACAGATATTGGGCCATGACTTATTATCTGATTGAAGATTTAATCACTCTCGATGGTCAAGGAGAATATAACAGAGTTGAAGGTAAAAAGTCCTGGATAGGAGAGACAACTATTATGACTTTTCCCCAAATGGCTACTAATTACAAGATAGGGATCGAAGTTCCATTTTGGTACGATAACTTCTTAATTGAAGTTTACGAATATACGGGCCCTGTCTCCAGTTCACAAGATGAGAAATTAGACCTATTAATTCGGAGATTATTATGATGGAACCTCAAAAAAAATGGAAAGCAGAGCGTATTATTGATGATGTAGAACACTATGGGAGAAAGTTAAAAGCAGAAAGTCATATTGCTGATTTTAACTTATCTCTAAAACCTCAATCTAATCAGTCTAATGGCAATCTAGGTTTATTGTTAGGGTCTATGTTTTGTTTCCTTCTCTTTGGATTTATAGGCTTTACTGTCCTTTCTAATCATGAACAAAAAACATCGAACCCTATTTCCCCATCCCTTGATTCCTTACCGATTGCACCTTAGTTTTTTGGCTTTAACTGTTCTATTTTTCCTTATTCCTTTACCTCAAAGCAAAACCCAACCATCTATCAGGTATTTAATTAAAGATCATGCAATATATAAGCCTTATTCTAAATATCCTAAAATCTTGGTTTTTATTGCTGACAAAAACAATAAAGGTAAGGGAAAATTGATAAGTCTTGATACCAAAAACGGGTTAATTGACGCTGAGTTTAAAGCTGTTAGCGGTGTTGGGGGGAATGAGGGTCAATCTTCTGCTGGCCCCATTCCCTCGGTAGTTAGGGTTGACTTAAAACATTATAGCGTCAACACTAAACCGCTTTATCTAAGCATCAAAGGGATTGAGGGGAACTTCTACAAAATTAACCCACACTTGGTTAAAGTTGATGGCAATACTAGAGGTGACTTTGGTATTCATTTTGATGCTAATGTTCCAGGTACGGCTGGCTGTTTGGGAATTGTAGATAGTGCCAATTGGCAGCAATTTCAACGGTTAATGACTACCTATCAACGGGCCGGATTAAGGACAATTCCTTTAATTGTTGCTTATTTCTGAGGTGTTCCCTAAAAGGGCGATCGCCCCTTAACTGTTCCCTAACTTTCAAGCCTCTAACTGTGCGATCGCCTATTAATTGTTCCCTAAATTCCATCTGGGGATTCCTCCTACTAATTTAAACGCTAATTCACTACGGGGGT
Organism: Aphanothece sacrum FPU1; assembly: GCF_003864295.1. Classification (NCBI taxonomy): domain Bacteria; kingdom Bacillati; phylum Cyanobacteriota; class Cyanophyceae; order Chroococcales; family Aphanothecaceae; genus Aphanothece; species Aphanothece sacrum. Next base: position 3,943 of record NZ_BDQK01000004.1, read on the forward strand.
TTTGAGGATCTTCTAACAAGTGTATTCCCCAATAATAGAGAAGATCACTAAAGCGAATACAAACTTCTTCAGGATCAATACAGTCAAATTTTTTATCAGTTTGACTAATATCTTGATAAACATCTAAAAAGTTTTGTTTGAGTATTTTAAATCGTTTAACTCCAGGATCTCTAAAGTTATTGACTAAAATAAATAAATTAGCTGTTTGATTAATACTCCGAATTTCTTGGACGGTACTTTGAATAACTTTTCCATGTTTATTCATTCCCAAAGGATTTAAAGTGGTGGGAATAATACAATAGTTTAATCTTTTAATTAATTCTCGATCATTTCTTTCTAAAGCAGGGGAACAATCACAGATAACAATTTGACAATTTTGGACTGAATTTTCATCCCAAGTATCTTTATTAAACACCTCAATTGTGTTACCAACTCCTCCAGGATTAGGAACATAAACCCCATCCCATAGTAACTTATGTAAATTTTGCTCAGGATCTAAATCTAATAAAGCAATATCAAATCCTTGAAGGGCTAAAGCTCCTGCTAAATGAGCCGCGACGGTTGTTTTTCCTACTCCTCCTTTACAGGTAAAAACACCAAAATAAATTTTATCGGTTGGAGGCGTTACGCTACTACCACCACCACCCCCACCCACCCCGGAAGGTATCCATTCAATACCATTCTCTTGTGCCACTCCACAATAAATCCTAACATTTTCTCCCCAGGATCTAATAACAGCACAAGCAGGCCCACTAAACCCTTTAGTAGTAATAAAATAAGCACAATTGAAAGGTTTAGCTTCTGGAGATGCCAAAAAATCTACAAACTTTAAGAGTTGAGGAGCCGTTACATTACTCTTAAGCCATTTAACTTGAACTACTCCTAATGATTGATTTTTTTTGATCGTTAAATCATATCCCGGCTGATTGGTTTTAGCGGTTTCTACTTGCCAATTATTGTGAGTAAATAACTTAGCCACGTGCTGCTCAAAATGGACAAAATCAGCAATAAATTCAGCTTCCTTGATAGATGAGGGCATCACTGTATACTCTAAAGGTCTATACTTATAAGATTGCCCAAATTTTTAGCAAAATAACCACGTTGTAAAAAAAACTTAAATATAGCTAAGTAGTCGGACATAAATAAGTGTAGGCTGATGCACTGCCCATCAAAAGGCTAAAACGCTGATGTAGAAATTATTGTGGGAGTGCATCAGCCTACATGTTGTATTCGTTTAATTATGTCCGACCACTTATAAAGACAAAAAAATATTATACAATATATAATTAGCAAGATTAAGGTATGACAAATGGATATTCAATTGAAGAAGTGGGGGCATAGTATCGGATTTTGTATTCCTTCATATTGTTGATACTTTTACAGTGATTATCAGTTATAAATATTAGATAAAATTAAGCTAAAATATTTAAAATTGTGGGTTACGACGCGCCTTAAAATTCATTAGTTTTTCATCAAAATAATTGCCGCATCTAACCCACTCTACGATCTGTTTCGCAATAGAATGTATTAAAATAGAGCTATGACTCAGACAAACACCGTCTCAGCCAGTGACGCGATCGCCATCTTAATCGAATTAGCCCAACAAGGAGAAATTGATCCTTGGGATGTGCAAGTTATCGACGTAATTGACCGTTTTTTAGATGAATTAGGGGTAAAACAAGATAGAGATTTGGCCTATCAACAAACAAACTTACCCAAATCAGGACAAGCTTTTTTATGGGCCTCCATGTTAGTCCGTTTCAAAGCTGACACCCTAGAAGAAACCCAAACCTCTGACGAAACCCTGGAAATATTAGACCCAGAAGATATCACAGAGGAACTTGGTATAGGTTCAGGTCGCTTAAAATTAGAAGAACGTCTACGTCGTCGTAGTGCAGCTTCTCCCCCCCGTCAACGGCGAGTTACCTTACAAGAACTGATTGCCCATATTGAAGAAATTGCCGAAGAATTAGAGAAAGTTACCCCTTCTCGTCGCCGAAGCTCATCCTCACGCCCTCAATCTCATCGAGAAGCTATTGAAATCGTTACCCAACTAGCCCATCAAGAAAATTTAACAGAAATGGCCGAACAATTAGAAAGATTTTTTGAGAAATATTTATCACAATATCCCCAAAGTCAAAAGCAACTAGAATTAGAAGAATTACTAATTCAGTGGCATCAAGCTAAATCTCCCGAACCCTCACAAGTTAAGCATGATCGCGTCGGAGTCTTCTGGGCCTTATTACTTTTATCATCTCAATCAAAGGTAGAATTATCTCAAGAAGAATTTTATCAAGACCTTACAATTCAATTCCTGGAGTCTCCTTAATGAGATTACCGTCAAGATTAAGCTAGTCTAGATGCTAAACTAGCCATTGTCAACATAAACACTTGTGGCAGAAATAGAGGAAAGAATATTCATGAAAGCCATGATTCTGGCCGCTGGGAAGGGAACTCGTGTGCGTCCTATTACCCATACAATTCCTAAACCCCTGATCCCCATTCTCCAAAAACCTGTGATGGAGTTTCTCTTAGAACTCTTGCGACAACATGGTTTTGATCAGATCATGGTAAATGTCAGTCACTTAGCTGAAGAAATTGAAAGTTATTTCCGTGATGGACAACGGTTTGGTGTGCAAATTGCCTATTCTTTTGAAGGGCGTATTGTCGATGGAGACTTAGTCGGGGAAGCTTTGGGGTCAGCAGGAGGACTGCGACGAATTCAAGATTTTAATCCCTTTTTTGATGATACCTTTGTTGTGTTGTGCGGGGATGCTTTAATTGATTTAGATTTAACTAAGGCGGTTAAATGGCACAAAGAAAAAGGCGCGATCGCTACTATCATTACTAAATCAGTACCTAAAGACGTAGTGTCTAGTTATGGGGTGGTGGTCACAGATGATGAGGGAAGGATCAAAATATTTCAGGAAAAACCTTCCATTGAAGAAGCCTTAAGTACCAATATTAATACTGGAATTTATATCTTTGAACCCGAAATTATTGATTATATTCCACCGAATCAACAATATGATATTGGAGGAGAGTTATTCCCCCAATTAGTCGAAAAAGGGGCCCCCTTTTATGCGGTTAATATGGACTTTGAATGGGTAGATATTGGAAAAGTCCCAGATTATTGGCACGCTATTCGAGGGGTATTACAACGAGAGATTAAAAATGTTGAAATTCCCGGTATTGAAGTCAAACCAGGCATTTACACAGGGTTAAATGTGTCGGTTAATTGGGATAAAGTAAATATCACTGGACCAGTTTATATTGGTGGCATGACTCATATTGAAGACGGAGCCACTATAATTGGCCCAAGTATGATTGGCCCTAATTGTTGGATTTGTAAGGGTGCTACTGTGGAGAACAGTGTTATTTTTGAATATTCTCGTTTGGGACCTGGAGTGCGTCTAGTGGATAAATTAGTCTTTGGACGCTACTGTGTAGATAAAACGGGTGCTACCATTGACGTACAAGCGGCCGCCCTTGATTGGTTAATTACTGATTCTCGTCAAAGTCCCCCTCACGAACATAATAACCAACAACAGGTAATAGCTGATTTACTCAATCAATAAGCTTCGTTATAAATATTGTAGGGTGGGCAATGCCCACCTTACTCCTACTTACTGAGTCTGATTTAAACCTTTGGTTAACTTCTCAAGATTAATTCTCAATTTTTAGCATAAAATAGCCAGAATGTATGACAACATTTGTAAATTTATCGCTGAAACTTTTTCTAGAGACTTGGCACAATGGTTATTAGGACAACCTATAGAATTAACTGTCCTAGAACCTACGGAATTACAGGTTGCACCAATCAGGGCCGATAGCTTAATCTTTCTTCAGTCAGAAGACTTAATACTACATATTGAGTTTCAGACGGACCCTAAAGATGATATTCCCTTTAGAATGACTGATTATCGTCTGAGAATGCATCGTCGTTTTCCTAATAAACAAGTATATCAGGTGGTGATTTATTTGAGAAGAAGTGATTCTGAATTGGCTTTGGTCAGTAGCTTTAATCTGCCCCAATTGCGTCATGAATATAATATCATGCGACTTTGGGAAATTCCCACAGAACAGTTGTTAACATCATCAGGGTTACTACCATTTGCTGTTTTAAGTCAAACAGATAACCCGGTGAAGGTACTAGAACAAGTAGCAAAGAAAATTGAGGTAATTAGTGATCAAAATGAACAAAGTAATGTGTCTGCTACTACGGCGATTCTTGCGGGCTTAGTTTTGGATAAAATGATTATTAGACAATTATTGAGGGAAGATATCATGAAAGAATCTGTTATTTATCAAGAGATTCAGGCCATTAGTGAAGCTAAAGGACTCGAAAAGGGTATTGAAAAGGGCATCAAACAGGGAATTAAACAGGGAGAAGCTAACTTAGTTCTTCGGCTACTTCATCGACGAATTGGAGAAATACCTGATAATTTTAAGGAAAAAATCAGGGAATTATCCGTTGAACAATTAGAAAATCTGGGAGAAGCTTTGTTAGATTTTAATACTGAGTCTGACTTGAACCTTTGGTTAACTTCTCAGGATTAATTATCAATTTTTAGGATAAAATAGTCAGAATGTATGACAACATTTGTAAATTTATCGCTGAAACTTTTTCTAGAGACTTGGCACAATGGTTATTAGGACAACCTATAGAATTAACTGTCCTAGAACCTACGGAATTACAGGTTGCACCAATCAGGGCCGATAGCTTAATCTTTCTTCAGTCAGAAGACTTAATACTACATATTGAGTTTCAGACGGACCCTAAAGATGATATTCCCTTTAGAATGACTGATTATCGTCTGAGAATGCATCGTCGTTTTCCTAATAAACAAGTATATCAGGTGGTGATTTATTTGAGAAGAAGTGATTCTGAATTGGCTTTGGTCAGTAGCTTTAATCTGCCCCAATTGCGTCATGAATATAATATCATGCGACTTTGGGAAATTCCTACAGAACAGTTGTTAACATCATCCGGGTTGCTACCATTTGCTGTTTTAAGTCAAACAGATAACCCGGTGAAGGTACTAGAACAAGTAGCAAAAAGGATTGAGGTAATTAGTGATCAAAATGAACAAAGTAATGTGTCTGCTACTACGGCCATTCTTGCGGGCTTAGTTTTGGATAAAATGATTATTAGACAGTTATTGAGGGAAGATATCATGAAAGAATCTGTTATTTATCAAGAGATTCAGGCCATTAGTGAAGCTAAAGGACTGGAAAAGGGCATTGAAAAGGGTATTGAAAAGGGCATCAAACAGGGAATTAAACAGGGAGAAGCTAACTTAGTTCTTCGGCTACTTCATCGACGAATTGGAGAAATACCTGATAATTTTCGGGAAAAAATCAGGGAATTATCCGTTGAACAATTGGAAAATCTGGGAGAAGCTTTGTTAGATTTTAATACTGAGTCTGACTTGAACCTTTGGTTAACTTCTCAGGATTAATTATCAATTTTTAGGATAAAATAGTCAGAATGTATGACAACATTTGTAAATTTATCGCTGAAACTTTTTCTAGAGACTTGGCACAATGGTTATTAGGACAACCTATAGAATTAACTGTCCTAGAACCTACGGAATTACAAGTTGCACCAATCAGGGCCGATAGCTTAATCTTTCTTCAGTCAGAAGACTTAATACTACATATTGAGTTTCAGACGGACCCTAAAGACGATATTCCCTTTAGAATGACTGATTATCGTCTGAGAATGCATCGTCGTTTTCCTAATAAACAAGTATATCAGGTGGTGATTTATTTGAGAAGAAGTGATTCTGAATTGGCTTTGGTCAGTAGCTTTAATCTGCCCCAATTGCGTCATGAATATAATATCATGCGACTTTGGGAAATTCCTACAGAACAGTTGTTAACATCATCCGGGTTGCTACCATTTGCTGTTTTAAGTCAAACAGATAACCCGGTGAAGGTACTAGAACAAGTAGCAAAAAGGATTGAGGTAATTAGTGATCAAAATGAACAAAGTAATGTGTCTGCTACTACGGCCATTCTTGCGGGCTTAGTTTTGGATAAAATGATTATTAGACAGTTATTGAGGGAAGATATCATGAAAGAATCTGTTATTTATCAAGAGATTCAGGCCATTAGTGAAGCTAAAGGACTGGAAAAGGGCATTGAAAAGGGTATTGAAAAGGGCATCAAACAGGGAATTAAACAGGGAGAAGCTAACTTAGTTCTTCGGCTACTTCATCGACGAATTGGAGAAATACCTGATAATTTTCGGGAAAAAATCAGGGAATTATCCGTTGAACAATTGGAAAATCTGGGAGAAGCTTTGTTAGATTTTAATACTGAGTCTGACTTGAACCTTTGGTTAACTTCTCAGGATTAATTATCAATTTTTAGGATAAAATAGTCAGAATGTATGACAACATTTGTAAATTTATCGCTGAAACTTTTTCTAGAGACTTGGCACAATGGTTATTAGGACAACCTATAGAATTAACTGTCCTAGAACCTACGGAATTACAAGTTGCACCAATCAGGGCCGATAGCTTAATCTTTCTTCAGTCAGAAGACTTAATACTACATATTGAGTTTCAGACGGACCCTAAAGACGATATTCCCTTTAGAATGACTGATTATCGTCTGAGAATGCATCGTCGTTTTCCTAATAAACAAGTATATCAGGTGGTGATTTATTTGAGAAGAAGTGATTCTGAATTGGCTTTGGTCAGTAGCTTTAATCTGCCCCAATTGCGTCATGAATATAATATCATGCGACTTTGGGAAATTCCTACAGAACAGTTGTTAACATCATCCGGGTTGCTACCATTTGCTGTTTTAAGTCAAACAGATAACCCGGTGAAGGTACTAGAACAAGTAGCAAAAAGGATTGAGGTAATTAGTGATCAAAATGAACAAAGTAATGTGTCTGCTACTACGGCCATTCTTGCGGGCTTAGTTTTGGATAAAATGATTATTAGACAGTTATTGAGGGAAGATATCATGAAAGAATCTGTTATTTATCAAGAGATTCAGGCCATTAGTGAAGCTAAAGGACTGGAAAAGGGCATTGAAAAGGGTATTGAAAAGGGCATCAAACAGGGAATTAAACAGGGAGAAGCTAACTTAGTTCTTCGGCTACTTCATCGACGAATTGGAGAAATACCTGATAATTTTCGGGAAAAAATCAGGGAATTATCCGTTGAACAATTGGAAAATCTGGGAGAAGCTTTGTTAGATTTTAATACTGAGTCTGATTTGAACCTTTGGTTAACTTCTCAGGATTAATTCTCAATTTTTAGCATAAAATAATTAAGCTGTACTAAAATAAGTAGTAAAGAAAATTGAGGAAATTAGTGATCAAAATGAACAAAGTAATGTGTCTGCTACTACGGCGATTCTTGCGGGCTTAGTTTTGGATAAAATGATTATTAGACAATTATTGAGGGAAGACATCATGAAAGAATCTGTTATTTATCAAGAGATTCAGGCCATTAGTGAAGCTAAGGGACTCGAAAAGGGCATTGAAAAGGGTATTAAACAGGGAGAAGCTAACTTAGTTCTTCGACAACTTCATCGAAGAATTGAAGAAATACCTGATAATTTTCGGGAAAAAATCAGGGAATTATCCGTTGAAGAATTGGAAAATCTAGGAGAAGCTTTGTTAGATTTTAATACTAAGGCTGATTTGAACCTTTGGTTAACTTCTCAGGGTTAAGTTAATCTCAATTTTTAGTCTAATATACTATCTTATTTGAGAAATATTGAGGGTGCAAACCTTGCGCCCCTACCCAAATTATTGTTATGGTTCGACATAAATTGCATTAGTATTCAAGTCAAAATTATTGTTATTAATACCTTCGAGAATACCAATTAATTCATTTTCTCCAGAAGTTTTAACATAAATTCCTAATCCTTTTTGGGTTGAATCTAAAACATAATCACTGGCTTTTCCATAAAGTTGTAATTTATCTTCTTTGACATCAAAGTTTTTAATCTGTGCATAGTCATTTATTCCTTTAATTGGATCATTGTTTTTGTAAAAAATACTCTGTTGATCTCCTAATTTAAAAGTATTTGATCCTGTACTTCCGATTAAGGTATCAATTCTTCCATTTCCTAAAGAAAGGGGATTTGTTTGAGTTATTCCTGTAAGTGGATCAATTTGAAGATATTGGCGTTCATAGAATTGTTGGAAAGTTCCAGAGCCATTTTTGACATAATCGAGATACATTGCTATTGCATCTGAATGATTAATCCCTCCCCCATTAGAATTATCATAGTATTTATTCTGTCCTGCTGTTGCATAATAATCACTCGTATTTAAAAGTTCTAAACCGTTGGAAGTCAAGCGATAACCTTGCCCTTGAGTTCCTGCTACTTTTTCATAATCATTGAGGTTAAATTGGTCTTTTAACCAATCCTTTTCAGAAGGATATTTTGCTTGTAGATATTTGATAATATCTTGTTGCTCTTTTGTAGAAAATTTATCTAGATCCTGATAAATTGTTGTCAATAAAGATTTATTGTCAAGGTTATTATTAATTTGTTGCCCTTCGTTAACATCAATTAAAATCTTTGATCCACTATTGCTAATATAGTAAATACCGCCATTTTTATTAACTTGAATATCCGCAGGATTAATATTCAAGTTTTTTGCTAATTCAGCTATTTTGGGATCATAAAAATTCTTATATACCCAATTTTTTAAATCATCTTGCCAAATTCCAAAAACATCTTTAACACTAGATAACCAAGCATTTAAACCACCTTGTTGATTTGCACCATATAAAACGCCAACAGTACTATTAATATTTTTGAGTGTGTTGACATTTAAAGTGGCATCCTCGCCAATAACTTTGTTAAGTTCTTTATCCCAAAGAGTCAAGGTTTCTTGAATACCTTTTAACCATCCTTTTACACTGGGATCTTCATAAATATCTTTTCCTATTTCGACCGTTTTGCCAATCTTTTCTAAGTCATCAAAACTAAGTCCCAGTTTACCTTTAATATAGGTTTCTAATTGATTTTTATATTCTTCAAATTTATCAGCTAATTTTTCAAAAGTATTTTCTATTGTTGTAAAAATACCAGTATCTTTATTATCAGTATTTTCAGTGGGAGGATTAGATGAACCTGAATTGTCATTATTGTTAGAATTTTCTTCTGGTTGTTTTTTAAAGTTTTCTTTAATCCCTTTGGCGACTTTACCAATAGATTTAAAGGCATCTATCCATTTTTCATCTTCAATTGCTTTAACTGTTTTATAGGCATCTACTGAAATCTCTCCTGCTGTAACAATTACTTTTAACGTCAACCAATCATGACTTATTTTATTACCTGTTAATTCAGTAGCAAAGTTAGTTCCAATTGTTCCAGCAACTTGAGTAATGGATTCAAAACTAGATAATAAATTGCCTGTTTTTATTCCTTCTATTGCTTGATAAGTTGCAACTGAAACCTGTCCGGCTGTAATTAAGGCTTTTTCAAAGTTAGAAAAATTAACTGATTTATCTAAGGTTTCGCCTATGTTTACCCCGTCAATAGCAACAACATTCGCAACCCCTTGAATAGCTGATAAAAAGGCTAATGTTCCATTTCCTGAGTCAATAGCTTTATAGGTATTATAAGCACCTTGAGCGGCTGCTTGAAAGGTTTGTAGAGATTTAAGAGTAGGTTCTAATGTTTGACGAAGTAGATCTAATTTTTGAGTGGCTTCAGCAATTTGTGCTGTTTTAACAATGTCACTAATATCTTTGGTATTTTTGGCAACTTCTACGGCTTTATTTGCTTGGGCAATTTCACTATTAATGTTGCTAATTTGATAGCTAACCGCAGTCATGGCTAAACTAAAAATAGCCCCTGCCCAATCTCCATTATAAGCAGATTGAACCGCACTTAAAGCACCACTCGCTAAGGTTAAATTTGTTCCTAAAGTAGCGAGGGTTGATGTTGCTGAATAAAGTCCTAACGTTGCACCACCTGTAAATAATGCCCCTGCTACTGCTAAAACAGTGATAATAGTGCCAAAAATTTCGTTAAAAGCGGCTTTCTTTCTTGCCTCTCTCTCTTTAATTCTCCCTTCAATAATTTGAGTTAGAATATCTTTAGATTGTTTGGCTAATTCACTAGATAAATCAACTGCACCCTGAGCATATCCAATCTTATATAAAACTTCTAAATATTGCTGGTTAACTTGCTCTTTGGTCTCCCCTAATACCTCCCCTTTTTGAATGCCATCATAGAGGGCTTTAGCTGCTCCTTGAAGGTCGGTTTGAGACTGGTTTAATATCCCTATTAACTTGCTTTCTTCTGCGTCTAATTTGGTCAGTTCTGCCTGTAATTTATTGGCTTCTGCTATTAGTGAATTAGCACTATTTAACAAGTTATCTTGAATGGTGGCGGCTTCTTTTCCTTGTAATGCGTCGTAAATATCCGCCGATGTTTGAGCCAGAATTGTTTTAATATTATCGGGTAAGTTTGGTTTAGCTTGTAAGCTGTTTAAATCGCTGAGAATACCCGCTAATTGTCCTTGATATTCAGCTTTATTAATAATATCTTCAATGGGTTGTAATCCTAAGTCTTTTCTCAGGTCATTTAATGCTTGTTGTAAGGCATCTTCGGCTTGTAATTGGTTGAGTTGTTCAAGTTTAGCGGTAGCAATGGCGCGATCGCGGTTAATATCTGCCCGTTGTTTCTCAAATTTAGCGGTAATACTCTCATCTATGCCTAATTGACGCTGTTTCGCAAATTGTTGTTCTAGTTGCGCTTGTCCCAGGTTCAGTTGTTCAACTTGCAGCAGTTGAACGAGGGTTTGTTCTGTCCAGTTTCTCAGGTATTGCAGCGCATCTATGCGAATTTCTGCAATATTTAACTTTTGCTGTAAATCATCAATATTTCCTTGGGTATTGTTTAAACTGCTTTGAATTTGGTTAAATTCTGTTTGTGCGATCGCCTGTTGTTGTTTAATCAGATCAATTTGATCTTCGGCAGCATCTTTAACTAGGGCAAACTGGTTAACCTGTTGTTGTGCCTGATCTTGCAATGCCTTATATTTGACCATTTCGGTGTAATAATAGTCAGCTTTGATGGCATCATCAGGTTTAGCGATGCCTCCCGCGCAACCACCCCCTTTATCGGTCATTAAGTCCCGATAGTCTTTATAGTAAATTTCGGCTGCGGTGGCAAAGTTGTTATAGGCAGCAACTTCTAGGAGTTTTGCTGCTTCTTGACTTCCGGCATTTTTGGCTTCTTCGAGACGGGTGATCAGTTGAGTTTCGAGGGTATTTAGTTCTAACTGTTTTTCTGTGGCTTTGAGGGTATAGTTTTCTTTGAGTTGAGTGGCAGTAATCAGATTTTGTAGGGTTTTCTGTTTACTTTGAATTTCCCCTAAATATTGGTCATTTTGGACTTTTAGGAAGGCTTGCAGGTCTTCCATAGAAGTTGTTAAAGCGATGCTGGTAGCTTCAGCCTGTTCTGCCAGTTTTTGGACTTCAGCGAGGGTTTTTTGTGCGTCTAAGAGTTGATTTTCCAGGTTGCTATAGTCGTTATCGGGACTGGCAATAGTAGCGAGGATGAGTTTATGTTCTGTCTCAATGACGGTTTTTTGGGCTTCTAAGAGGGTGAGTTTTTGGGTGAGGGCTGCTTTTTGGGCAGTGAGAATAATTTCTTTATGGGTTAATAAGTTGAGGGATTGTTCAATTTGGGCGATTTTGGTTAATAATTCCGCAGTCTGAAGACTGGGACTATCGGAACTAAGCCCACTTTCGTGGGCTATTGAGGCTACGTCGGTAGCCTTTGTTTGTGTACTTAATAATTCCGCAGTCTGAAGACTGGGACTATCGGAACTAAGCCCACCTTCGTGGGCTATGGAGGCTACGTCGGTAGCCTTTGTTTGTGTAGTTAATAATTCTGCAGTCTGAAGACTGGGACTATCGGAACTAAGCCCACCTTCGTGGGCTATGGAGGCTACGTCGGTAGCCTTTGTTTGTGTAGCCGCATTCTTCAGAATGTCGGCTTTTATCCCATCTAGTTGAGTTTTTAATTCGTTCTGTAGCGCAATAGTTTCGGTTATTTCGGTATCGAGGGAGAGGGTTTGCTGTTCAATCCAAGCGCGAGTATTAGCGATTTGTTGCAGGAGGTTTTGGGTATTGGTATCAAGGGCGGTTTTCTTGGCTAGGATGTCGTTGAGGGCAGTTTGATAAGCTTGACTGCTGGTGTCATATTCAGTTTGTTCTTTAATGGTGTTGGTTTTGGCTTGTTCTGCGGCTTTTTGGGCGGTTTCTAGCTGTTGTTTGAGGACAGGCAGAAGGGTTTGAAAGGTGGCCAGTTGTGCCTGTTGTTCGGGGAGGAGTTTACTTTGTGCTTCTAGTTGTTCAAGTTGGGCGATAAACTGGTCGAGGGTTAGGGAGGCATCATCGGCGGTGGCGTTTGCTTGTTGCCATTGGCTGATAATTGAGGCGGTTAGGTCTTTTTGGTAGCTATCGCTGCTGATTTCTTTGTCTAGGTTGGCGGCATATTGTCTGAGGCTGGTTGCTTGTTTGGTGTAAGCATCCCAAATAATCCAGTTATGATCGACATGGGTGATGGTGATGGTCTTACTTTTGCCAGATTTTCCTTTAGATGTACGGTATTCGTTCCAGGTGGGGCCTTGTTTACGGCTTAATTCCCAGTTAATTTGTGCCTGTTCTTCGTACCATTTAGCTTGACTGAGACTGGCGACGGATGCGGCTTGTTTTTGGCTGATTTGACCTTTAAGGGTTTCTAGTTGGGTTTGGGAGTTGGTGAGTTCGGTTGTAATTTGTTGTTTGAGGTTGGCCAGGGTGGTTGCATCATTTAGGGCGGGGTAATATTGATTACGGAGATTATTAAGGGTGGCTTCTGTTTTATCACTAGCTTGATAAGCTTGTAAATATTGTTGTAATTTATTGGGGTCTTGTTCAGCTTGTAGGGTTAAGTATGCAGTTTCTACTCGAAGGTTTTGGAGGTTAGAGATTGATTGATCTTGGTTGGGACTGCTTCCTAAAATATTACTCTGTTTTTGTTGAATGTACTTCTGTAAATTCGTTTCTATCCATTGTTCTTGTTGATCGTTAGTTAAATCAATTTGAACTATTAAATCTTGAGTTTTATTGGTTATTTCTTTAGCTAATTCATTTACTAAGAACGGACTTATCTGATTAAAATGATCAATTAACGTTGCTCGCTCAGGCTGTAAGTTTTGTAAAATTTGTCCAGCAGTGTTTTCATTAGTCTGGGCTATTTGTAATTCTTTTTGAGCAGAGGAAAGTTGCTGGTTAACTCCTTTAAAATCAATTTCTACAATTCCTTGCTGTCCTAAAGAATAAATCGTATCATCATAGTAGTAAGCTTCTGTTTGCAACTTCCAAGAATAACTATTAATACTTCCATAATTTCTATAAAACCAAGGAAAATAATAAGGATCATTTTCTGGATCATAGTAGTCGTTCTGTAAATTACTATAAGAAACTGTTTCACCACTTGCCCAGTTCCATCTCGTTAATCCAATCCATAAAGAAGGAGATACAGTATATCCTCCACTATCTCCGCCAACGTAATAATATTGTAAATTACTAGAAAATGTTTGCTTAATCCATGCGTCTTCCTGTGAATCATTGATAGTAACTAAATTAGCCCCTAGAGACTGAGCAAAATTTTGTGCCTCAGTCCAAGTCATATAATTGGTTAAAAAATAGTAATTTCCTGTTGTTGGATTTACAATAGCCTCACGAGATGTTGCTAACTTTATCCGATTATTATAAGCTTGCTGTGCTTGCGCTAATTGCTGCTCTTTCTGTTGCCGAATACTGATTTTAGAATTATAATCATTCTGTAAATTCTGGTATTTCTGATCGAATATTCTGTAATCATTTTGTAAAACCACATACTGCTTTTCTAAACTCGTCAACTGCGAAATATGATCCAACTTTACTGATACTATTTTATATTGCTCTACTTGTGTTTGTAAAACCGCGATCGCTTCTTCCAAACTATCCACACTATTGCTTAAAGCATCCTTATATTTAACCTGCGCTTCTTGAAGTGCGATCGCTTCTTCTAACTGTATTTTATCTAATACATAATTTCCTTGAGGATCAGAAAAATTTGCTTCAACATAAGTCACTAAATCATTAATATCTGTTGTCCGTTTTTGAGACAAATCATAGACTTTAACCGTCAAATTATGAGACTCTTGTAAATTCTCTAACCAAATATCAGATAAACCCTTAATTTCTGTCGCTAATGTTCCCCCTAACTTGACATAACCCTCAATATTATTCTCTGTTAAAGCAACCTTTACCGCTTCCTCAGATAATGCTTGAGACTGCAAAGAAGTCAATCTATCTTTAACAACTTGTAACCTTTCTACTCCTAAAATTTGCTGGCGTAACTTCACTGTTTCGGGTGTATTTTCCGTTACGTTCCAATCTAAAAATCCTGTAACATCATCCGTCAATAAATAATTATTCTTTGTCTCAAAATCTGTTAATAACTTCTCGGCTGTAGTTTTATCTATTTGTAACTTATTTAACTCAGTTTGCACCGCCAATAACTTAGTATTAGCTGTATTAACAATAGTTTGCTGCTGAGTAATAGTAGTAGTATTTAAAAGCCCTAAATCATCCGACTGTTGCTTAATTTGTAAGTCAATGGTTGCTAACTTTTGCGTTAAATCTAAACCATTTAGAGATAAAATATCTTTTTGTACTTCTAATCGTAAAACATGAGCAATTAACTCTTTTTCAACAATAGGAATATTGGGTTTAGCCTCATTAATTTGGGTTTGTAAAGTATTAATTTTTACCGCCAAATCATCAGCCTTTTCATCGGCCGAAGCAGCTTTAGCATATTCTTGATCTCTTAAAGCTACCTTATTATAATCCGTCAGCCAACCATAATTTTTTTTACCAGATTTTCCTTTACTAACTACCCCCCAATAAAGACTTTCTTGATCATATTGTGCCGCTAAACCATTATGATAGGTTTCTTGCGCTCTAAAATCATTAATTTGTGTTTCATAAGTGCTAATTAAAACCTCTTTATTACTAATCTCCTGACGACGATTTGCCAAATCATTTTCTGTTTTAATAATATCTTTTTTAATAGCTTCAATTTTATCAGTAATAACATTTTCTTCTGAATCAGAAAACTTCTCAAGAGATGCTTTTTGTTCCTTTAATTTATCAATCTCCTTAACTAAAGCTGTTTTTTGTAATAATAACTCTTGTAATCTTTCCTCCTCAACCTTATGATATTCCTTAGCGAAAGCCAACTTATCCCCAACAGTTTCTACTTGAGAAGATGTCACCGCAACCTTATGCTTTAAACCATCATAATCATCAAGAAAAGTCTTAAAAGCAGCGTCAAACTTAGTTTTTAATTGAGTAATAGCGGTTTGATTTTCTAATAAACCTAACCCCGATAAAAACGAAGTTAAATTATTATGAGATTGGGTGAGTAGTTCAATTGCTAATTTAGTAGACATTTTCTTAAATGTAGTAGATAATTAAGGGATGAATAGAGTTAAATAAATGATGTCATTGCGAGGGGGGTTATTTAGTTATCAGTTATCAGTTAAAAGTTTTGATAACTGTTTACTGCTCACTGGTTTAACACCCCCCGAAGCAATCTTGCGATGTTTAAGTTTATTTATGTCCGACTTAAACCCACGATACATGGATAATATCAGAGAATTTGTAGGGGCTTAATACTATTAAGCCTATCTTAATTTTTTATGTGAGTTCTCAAAAGTAAGTAAATTTATGGGGAAGATATCACATTTATTAGTAAATGTCAACTTTGTAAAATCACGGAATTCTATGTAAAGATTGTGTAAAGAAAAATGAGAATTTAAAATATTTGAGTATAAATGCAGATGGTGTAGAGGTCAACGGCTGTCATTGGTGTCAACTTAAAATGAAATCCCAAGACACACAAGCTTTCCCACCATCCCACCCACACCCTGCCAAGGGTGGGGTTAAGTGTACAAAGCCGTAACATAGCAGGCTAATGTTAATAAAAGTCCGCGCTCGTCGGACTTTGTTTATATAGCCACAGGCTTTAGCCTGTTGGCATTTGGAACTAAGTTGACACAAATGACGGCCGTTGACCCCTACGAAGATTTATAGTTTAATAAATATTTTGCCATTCTTCTGCTTCTGTAAATAACCTAAGATGTTTAACATTTGTTGTACTAACAACAACATATCTTCCTGGAAATTTTTCCGTTAATAATTGCCAATGAGCAGCAATAATAATATCAATATCTAACAATTTTTCATCTGCTGTTGGTGTTCCTTGTAAACGAGATATTGACCAAATTTCCGCAGCTAAATCTGCTACATCTTCATCTATTTGTAAGACATTAATAAATTGTCTCAAGTTATTTGCTTTTTTTAATCCTTCAGAACTATTTCCCCGTTTGACGGATAAGATTAAACTTCGTTTTAGTTCATAAAAACAAAGTTCCGACGAAGCAAAATAAACCCCTCTTGCTAATAAACGTTCAAACCAAATTTGACATTGAATGGCATCTGGATTAGGGTTAGGATTAGAGAGTTTACCCAAAATACTTGTATCTAGAAAAATAATCATTCTTTAGTAAACAACTTCCGTTCTCTATATTTATCAATAGTTTCTTCTACCATTTTCCATGCGTCTAACTCTTGTTGTATTTCTTCAGGAGTTAAAGTTTTAGCCCGCTTTTCTGCCTCCTCTCGCCATTGACGCATAATTTCTAGACCTTTTTGATTAATTTTAATCTGTTCTTCCCTTGTTCGTCCATAATGTTTCATCTCAGGGGGTAATTCACCATTTGGTGCGGGATATTCTTCATTATTAGTCATTGGTTGATTTTTCATCCTTAATCACCTTCCAACTATTATGTTTACTTTGAGCTTATATTCTCAATATAACACAATTTGAGAAAATGTATTTTAGGTTATCACTTCCAGTACAGGTAAACAATAATGAAATTACCTTATCGAGATAGGATTCAACGAGAGCAAATCATCGAGAAATTAACTACCTATGCCCTCAATTTTGAGCATAGGGATGGCAAACATAAAGCACGTCTTTTTAATGTTAAATTAGGGATTACTCTTAATAATCAAGAAAAGCTGATAACAGCTATTTTTGAAGCAGTCAACACTCAATCAGTTACTTACACTACGACCAGTCAATATGGCGAAAAATATGTCATTGATTTTATAATGGAGACTGAAGTAGGAACATCAAAGATCAGGACTGCTTGGATTATTTTCTTTGAAGACAATTATCCTAGATTAACATCTATTTATCCTATCAAATAAGGAGATAAACTAAAATGAATGAAATTAAAATACATGATATGGTTGCCCTTTTAGAAGACTTTGAAACTTGTCAATTTATGACAGATAAGCATCTTCTTTTACCTAAAGGACAAGTGGGAACAGTGGTAGAAATCTATAAAAATGGAGAAACCTATGAAGTAGAATTTTCAGATGAGGATGGACAAAGCTATGCTTTAGTAACTCTTGTTGCTCAACAATTAGTCTGTCTTCACTATGAAAAGCCTCGTTTAAGTGTCGTCAATTAAAAATAATTATGGGCTTATAATTATTTTGAAAATCGGGCATAATATTAAGTATGTAGACAAAATTAATTACACAAAATTTGTAGAGGCGGGTTTTTAATCATAATTATGATTGACTTCGCTTGTAAATTAAATAAACCCGCCCCTACGATTCAATCAATCATATTTAAACATAGGTTTACCATCAGGCGATCGCTTAATAGTTCCATCTTCATTATGTTCAACTTCTGCAAATAAATAATTACCCTCACCATCTTGTTTCAAAATTAATTTATCTCCTGATCGTTCATATAAAGGTGGACAAAATAGAGGAATTCCTTGATATTCAATGATGTTTCCATCTTCATCAAATAACACAGGACAAACAACCAATTTACCATCTTGATCAAATACCCAATCTTGTGTTTCTGGATCTCTTAAAGGTGTGGAATAAACAGGCAAACCACTAGAAGTCTTTAATAGGTTTCCTAAATGATCTTTAAGGGGAAATAAAAAGACTTGTTCCCCTTGAAGGTTAAGGACATTTTGTTGAGTTTTGGGATCTCTTAAAGGAATCATTCCTGGAGATGGCATCTGAACTTTTATACTTTCAGAAGTTGCTGAATTTAACGGTGGTAAATTATCATTATTTATGTTATAATGCCTCGTGTATTGAATGGCAGACTTAGTAAATCCCGCCTTTTCTAATAAACTATGAATTCCCGTTTGTTCCCTGCTAATTAAAACGTCAATATCACTCACTTTTAAAGCCTCAGCTTGAGCAATAGCAGCCTCAATTAACTCTTTAATAAGTTTGGGGTTACGATGTTCTTCTAACACATATAACCCTAATACTGAACCCACCCGACGCGGTTTTAATGGAGTATCCCACATTTCCGTAGTAGCAGATAATTCTGGGGGAAGTGATTCATCGTAGACATAGGTAAAAAGAAACCCAATAATTGTTTTTTGATGTTCTGCCACAAAAGAATAAGAATTAGGAGTTTTTAACTGTTTTTCCACATACTTTTCTAAGTCAAAATTAGGTTTAAGCTGCATTGAGGGATCAGCTTGCGATCGCGCTTCTAAAAAAGAACGCCATAAAGGTGCAATGAGATGTGCATCAGCTATTATTGCTCTTCTAATTTGGTGCATAATGGTTAGTTAAATAAAAAATAAGAGACTCTGTCAAGTAATTCAGCACATAATCTTTGGGGATGGCAGTTTCTCCCCAATAAGACCGTTCCCCTTCATGAACAAGCTGACTAAAACAATACTTGCCGCTATCATAATACAAATTTTTTGAAGTAGGGTGTCATCACCTGTAGAATTCCTCTGAATAAAAGCTAAAAATTAATACCTACTAATTCTGCCACAAGGAAACCTTTGGAGGTCAAGTTTTCTGCATTAGATTAAAATTAAAGCAATACGTCGTTTTTCTCTGAGTTCACAAATTCCAGAATTGACCCATCAAACACTGAGCAATTCTTTGGGCAGCCCCACTATTTCCTAAACGTCGTTTTCCATTTTCGGCAATTTCTTCTAATCTTTGGGGATCATTAATTATAGAATCAATTATTGGGCCAACTTCTAAAGTATTTTCTACTAAAATGACAGAATTTCCTAAAAGATGAGTTTGAGCGATCGCAAATTCTGGGGTAAATTGAGGCCCCTTTCCAGGAATAGTAATCACAGGTTTTCCTAACCCGACAAATTGTTCCGTTGCTGTTCCGGCCATAGCGATCGCTAAATCAGCTTTCTGTAAACAGTCTCTATAAATATTTTGGCTTAAAATTAAAGTTCCGTTATCTTTAGTAAACCCCAAAACCTGATCATCATTAACCCTAATTTGGCCAGAATTAAGAGGTTCATATATCCAACCATGAGACATCACAAAAAATTGTAAAGAATCTAAACTTAAACCAGGAGAAATCGCCCCTAAAAACACCACAGAACGGTCAGAAAATCGCCCCATGACCCCGGCAAGTGATTCTAAGATCAATTGCCAATTATTATAAGCTTCAGGGGGTCTTGAACCAGGTAATAATAGAATAGTTAATGTACCTGGTGGAATGGTCAAATTTTCGGTTTGAGAAGGTTCTAGACCATCCATCATTGGGTTTCCTAAATCAAAGATAGGAATAGACCAACGTTTTAAACCTTGGGCCGTCAGACTATCTCTAGGAAAGACTCCACGACATCGAGGATGACTCATTAACCATCGTTCATGGGGAAAATATCTTGACCCTAACCAACGAGTTAATCCAGAAGTATGAGATAACCAACCCGTTTCATCCCGTAAATAATAATCTGATTTAGCAGTCCCAACAAACCCATATTCTGTCCCACTTAACCAAGCGAATAGCAAAGGAACTATATCCCCCACCGCTAAAATTTTGTGACCAGTTTTTCCCCATTGACGAATCACTTTATATTGTTCATAGGTTAAAGGAATTAAACCTCCTTGAACATCTCGCCATAATTGTTGACTATCTTGATAAATAAAGCCACCAGAAGGCATAGTTTGCACAGAACCAAGGAGGGGAACATTTAGCTTTTTATAGGCGTATCCTTGCCCCACTAAAGGCAAAGCGACAATTTCGGGAGGGTTAGAAAAGGTGTATAATTGCTCGATAATACGAACGGCAATTTGATCTTCCCCGTGACCATTACTTAAGATCAGAATTTTCATGACTTAGAAAATAGTCTACCATAGCGAAATCTGTCAAAGAATCAATTTCCATCGCGGCCGCTTCTTCCATCGCAAATAGAGAAATTTTGCCTCCTAGTCGGTTTCCTAGTTGTTGCAGTACCCAAGGTTTAAACACATAAATTGAGCCATTTTCTACATATTGAGGGTTCATATCTTGACGACGGAGACGATGACGGTAATCATAGTTAATAGAACGGGGTACTCCATTGACTTCTTCCCAGAGAAACCGATGGGAAGGAGAGACAGAAACCAGAGAATCTGCTTTTTCAGTTTCTAATTTTTGGATAGCTTGATCAATTTGTTGTCCGGTTCTAATAGGAGAGGTACATTGCAGAAAAACAATTAAATCAGGGTTGATTTCCCTTTTTTTTAGTTCTGTTATAGCATGAATTAAAGCAGACTCGGATGATGCTGTATCATTGGCAAGTTCGGCAGGCCGATCAATTATTTGTGCTTGATAGTGTTGAGAAACCTCCGCAATTTCAGGATCATCAGTGGAAACATACACTTGATCTACCAATTGCGCTTCTTGAGCATCTAAGATAGAATGAGCAATTAAGGGTTTACCCGCTAAGGGACGAATATTTTTGCCAGGAACTCCCTTAGATCCCCCACGGGCAGGAATAATAGCGATTGTTATCATAAGGATAGACACATTTCTTTGTATTTGAGATATATGACCCAAATTTTATTACCTATGTTGCTTAGTTTATGATATTTTATTAAGGAATGCACAATTAATCAATTTATAAGAAGATACTAAAAAGATTATACGGTTAGTTTTGGTTTCTTGGTAACTCTAATATCATTGACTAGGAAATTATAAAAATATGAGCGATGAAGTTTTAATCAAAGTTGAAAATGTCTCGAAAAAGTTTTGTCGTGATCTCAAAAGATCTCTGTGGTACGGCGTTCAAGATATTACTTCTGAAGTGACAGGAAGTAAATACGAACGTGAATTACGAAAAGATGAATTTTGGTCAGTTAATAATATTTCTTTTGAGTTGCGTCGAGGAGAATGTTTAGGATTAATTGGCCCAAATGGTGCAGGTAAAAGTACCTTATTAAAAATACTTAATGGCTTAATTAAACCCGACAAAGGCAGAATTGAAATTCGAGGAAGAATTGGCTCTTTAATTGAACTTAGTGCTGGATTTAACCCCATTTTAACGGGACGAGAAAATATCTATAGTCGAGGAGCAATTTTAGGATTTTCAACAAAAGAAATTGATAAAAAACTTGATGCTATTATTGATTTTTCTGAATTAGAAGAGTTTATTGATTCTCCAGTGGTTAATTATAGTTCGGGGATGCAAGTTAGATTAGGTTTTGCGGTTGCGTCTCAGATGGAACCAGATGTTTTACTATTAGATGAAGTCTTAGCGGTTGGAGATGTAGGGTTTCGTGCTAAATGTTTTAATTCAATTCAAAAAATGATTCAGAATGCGGCGGTGGTTTTAGTGTCTCATAGTATGCCGCAAATTAGTCGTGTATCTTCTGATATTATCGTTATGAATCATGGGGTATGTGAGTTTCAGGGTAATGATGTAGCTAAGGGAATTGATCAATTTTATAGTTATTTTTCTGGCGAAGAAGCAATGGTTGCGGGTAGTGGTAAAGCTGTCATTCATGAAGTTGAACTTGCTACTAAATCTGAAAAAAATATTGAAAGTATCAACTATTTAGATGAATTAACGATTAATATTAGTTGTACAGTCAATGCGAATATATCCAAATTTTGTGTTGTTGTTAAAATCATTAGTCAAGAGTTAGATGATATTGCTTACTGTAATTCTTTCTTTAATGGTATTAATTTTACTAATACTGGAGAAAAAATGCAAGTTTCTTTGAATATAGGCACAGTCAATTTAACTCCTGGTTGTTATAAATTAACACTTATTATTGCTGAAGAAAATAATGCAGAAGAATTATGTTTATACAGCAATATAAAACCCTTTAGAGTTGTAGGTAAATTTTATTGTGGAGCGCGTATACAATTGTGGGCTGATTGGAATATTGAAACATTAAATAAGGCAAATAATCAATGAATCAAATCAATACTTATTCATTTCAAGACTTACCAAATAAGGAGGGTTCTACTGGACTTACTATGCTAAACTAATAATTAATAAAAGGCTAAAGCCTTATACTATAGAAACAAAGTCCGACGAGCGCGGACTAACTTCTAGGTTGCGTAGGCAACCTTAGTTTTTATAGTTTAACTATGAACGAGTTAAAGTCTATTTTTCGGAATTAGTCAATGAAAATTAACGCTAATTTTTTATTACCTCAATCTCTTGAAGATGCTAAAATAATTCAAGATGAACTTAGAAAAAAAGTTATCACAGAAGATCAACTTGAAAAGGTTGATTATGTGGCGGGTGTTGATGTCGGATTTGAGGATAATTATCAACTGACAAAAGCGGCTGTTATTGTCTTAAGTTTCCCTGAATTAAAATTAGTAGAAAGTCAAACAGCAGTTATTTCTACTACTTTTCCTTATGTTCCAGGTTTTCTCTCTTTTCGAGAAATTCCTGCCCTGTTAAAAGCACTAGAAAAACTCAAAACTATACCTAATATTATTTTATGTGATGGACAAGGAATTGCCCATCCCCGTCGCTTAGGAATTGCCTCTCATTTAGGGGTATTAATTGATGTTCCTACTATTGGGGTAGCTAAATCTTTATTCATTGGTAAACATGAAGAAATTCCCCTAGAAAAAGGCAGTTGGAAACCCTTAATTGATCAAGGTGAAGTTATTGGGGCAGTCTTGCGATCTCGCACGAATGTTAAACCGATTTATGTATCTATTGGTCATAAAATTAGTTTACCTACTGCCCTTAATTATGTTATGGGTTGTTTGACAAAATATCGTTTACCAGAAACAACTCGTTTAGCGGATAAATTAGCCTCAGAAAAAGCTTAATTTAAGTTTGATCACGTATTTGTTCACGAATTTCCATCAATAACTCACCCAATCTATTCATTCCTTTTCCATCTCCACCATCTCCCCAATATCTGTCATTTTTTGTATGTTCAATGAGCTTAACATCGCCTGTTGCTAATAATTTCTCTTTTAAGTCAGGATGTTGAGTAAATTTGGCGTATAGTGCCTCTCCCATCACATCATCTTTTACCACTTCCCAGTCTCGACGGAGGGGACGGCCCCTATCACGTCCAATCTCAGCCGCTTCTGATGCTGTTAGTGCTTGTCGCACTTCTTCTTCATGGGGAGTATTAACAAACTTTTGAGCTTGAAAATAATGTTCTGTCGTCGGCCAAATTTTACCTTTTAAAGAAATCTCATAGGGTGCAAAGTTGGAGAAAAAACCATAAGGTTTGTTAATGTGATAAAACTTTATAGACTCATTACTACCAACTTTTTGATTGTCCATATTCTAATTTTATTTCTATTCTAAAACCCCACATTGTCCCCGGAAACGTAATAAATGATCGCATAAAACTAAAGCCACCATTGCTTCTACCATCGGTACAGCGCGAGGCAATACACAAGGATCATGTCTTCCTTTAGCTGCTAAGGTAGTTTCTTCTTTATTTAAAGTGACAGTTTTTTGTTCTTTGCCAATAGTAGCAGTGGGTTTAAATGCAACTCTAATAATAATATTTTCGCCGTTACTAATACCTCCTTGAATGCCTCCAGAACGATTCGTAACTGTGCGAATTTCTCCATTATCATCAAGATAAAATTCGTCATTATGTTCACTTCCTGTCAATAAAGTTCCGTCAAATCCTGATCCAATTTCAAAGCCTTTACTCGCCGGAAGAGACATGACAGCTTTAGCTAAATCGGCCTCTAATTTATCAAAAACAGGTTCTCCTAACCCTTTAGGAACATAACGGGCCACACATTCTACTACTCCTCCAATAGAGTCTTGATCTCGTCGAGTTTGATCAATGAGATCAATCATTTTTTCAGCCATTTCTGTATCGGGACAACGAACAATATTACTTTCAACTTGTTCGAGGGTAACAGTATTAGGATCGATCACCCCTTCTAAATTTTTAATGCGTTTGACATAACCTACAATTTCAACATTAGCAACTTGTTTTAGTATTTTTTTCGCGATCGCCCCGGCCGCCACTCGTCCGATAGTTTCCCTAGCTGAAGATCTGCCCCCTCCTTGCCAGTTACGGATACCATATTTCGCCTCATAAGTAGCATCCGCATGAGACGGACGAAACTTGAGAGACATTTCATCATAATCTTGCGATCGCGCGTCTTGATTACGGACTAAAATAGCAATGGGAGTCCCTAGGGTTTTTCCTTCAAAGACACCTGATAGAATCTCACAAATATCGGCTTCTCGACGGGGGGTGGTAATTTTGCTTTGTCCAGGACGACGACGATCTAAGTCAAATTGTATCTCAGTCTCTGTGATCTCTAAGCGTGGGGGACATCCATCAATGATCACTCCGACTCCACCGCCGTGAGATTCTCCAAAAGTGGTAATGCGAAATAACTGCCCGAAGGTATTACCCATAAATCTGTATCGATATTAATTGTCCTTTATTTTACCATAGTGTTTCATGACTCATTCTCTCAATTTTATTGATTCTTCATAGCATAATTTTACTTGATTTTTGAGAAACGAAGGATTTATTTTTCTTACTTGAAAGAGTTAGTTAAATCTGATTCATATTCAGAGAATAAAGTCAATCATTTATCTCAAGAATGTCACATTTTTTAAAGAATCAAAAAGGATTAAAAAGGCTAAAATAGAGAGTATAGCTCAAAATAGGCCTGAGTAATTCGCCAGCAGATCTAATTTGTCCCGTGTTTAATTAATTTTATCGCAATGGTTAAAACTCCCATTTCACCAACCCACAAAGTGTCTAAAGTAGAAGGCCTTAAAGAGAAAAGTAACTTTTTAAGAGAGCCACTAGCAACTGAGCTTTTAGAAGATACTACCCATTTTACAGAAGATGCCACTCAAATACTAAAGTTTCATGGCTCTTATCAACAAGATAACCGAGATAATCGAGTTAAAGGACAAGAAAAAGATTATCAAATGATGTTGCGAACCAGGAACCCTGGGGGATTTATTCCCGCGCAACTCTATTTAACTTTAGATCGTCTCAGTGATGAGTATGGAAATCATACCTTAAGGGTGACAACTCGTCAGGGATTTCAATTACACGGAATTTTGAAAAAAAATCTGAAAGCAGCGATCGCGGCCATTGTCAAAAGTATGGGATCAACTTTAGGGGCTTGTGGCGATCTTAATCGCAATGTCATGGCCCCACCTGCCCCTTACAAAAATCGTAGAGAATATCAATACGCCTGGGAATACGCTGATAAAATTGCTGATTTATTACGACCCCAAACAGGAGCTTACTACGAAATTTGGCTCGATGGGGAAAAATTCCTCAGTGGGGAAGAAGCCCCAGAAGTCAAAGCCGCTAGACAACAAAATGGGCATGGAACTACCTTTGTGGACAAAGAAGAACCTATCTACGGGGAACATTATATGCCCCGTAAATTCAAATGTTCTGTTACTGTCCCTGGAGACAACTCCATTGATGTCTATACCCATGATGTCAGTTTAGTGGTGATCACCAACAATGAGGGAGAACTACAAGGGTTTAACGTCTTGGCCGGGGGAGGCATGGGACGTACCCATAATAAAGAAGAAAGCTTCCCCCGTTTGGCTGATCCCATCGGATATGTGGCTAAAAAAGATATTTATGCCTTGATGAAGGCCATTGTCGCCACTCAACGGGACTACGGCGATCGCTTCAACCGTCGTCATGCCCGCATGAAATATCTCATCGAAGATTGGGGAGTCGAAAAATTCCGCACCCAAGTTGAACAATATTTCGGTCAACCTATTGAACCCTTTAAACCCCTCCCTGACTGGAAATATGAGGATTATCTGGGTTGGAACGAACAAGGAGATGGTAAACTCTTTTTTGGTCTATCCATTGAAAATGGCCGGGTCAAAGATGAGGGAACTTTTCAACTGAAAACCGCCCTTAAACAGATTGTGACGCAATTTCAATTACCGATGCGTCTGACGGCCAATCATAACCTAATTTTTTATGACATTGACCCGGATCACAAAAATGCGATCGAAACAATTTTTAACAATTGTGGGGTCGTTACGGTAGCTGAAAAAATCGATCCTCTGACCCGCTATTCCATGGCCTGTCCAGCTTTACCGACTTGTGGTCTAGCCATTACCGAATCAGAACGGGCTTTACCGGGGATTATTGAGGGAATTCGTACCCTTCTCAACGAATTAGACTTAGGATCAGAAGAAATCGTCATTCGCATGACAGGTTGTCCTAATGGTTGCGCCCGGCCTTATATGGCAGAATTAGGCTTTGTGGGCAGTGGCCCCGAAGCTTACCAAATTTGGTTAGGAGGAACTCCAAATCAAACTCAATTAGCCCAAGCTTACATTGAAAAGTTACCCCATAAGGAGATCGAAAGATTTTTAGAGCCTCTATTCGCCTATTTTAAGCAAGATAGGGTAGCGGGGGAAAGTTTTGGTGAATTTTGCAGTCGAGTAGGATTGGAGGCGTTACGGGGGTTTAGTGAGACGTATCAACCCATAGAACGAGTAAAACTTATTAAACCTCGACGTATTCGTAAACATCAGCATCGGGTTAGTGTTCCTGATGAGATGTTTGTTCAGCTAAAAGAAGTATCTGAAAAAGAAGCAAGGGCCATGAATCAAATTGTCAAAGAAGCTTTAGAAGCTTACTTTGCTAAATAAGTCTAGGAAATACTCACTAGCAGTATCTTTAGGGTCAATTAATCAATTGATCCTAACAAAACACTCAATATCTAATTAACCTCTTAAACTATGACAATTTCCAAAATTTTTATTCTCACCGCTTTAGCCATCGTGATCTTTAAGTTTATTGCTTCTTTATTTGGTCAAGGAAATTTACCTTGGTTAAATAAACTGGTGACAGCAATTTTAGGCATTTTTATTACCTTTGAGTTATTTCAACTCAGTCAAGTTTTCCTGACAAAATTATAACTGGTTAATAACTTCAGTTCTTGTCTAATAATTTAGGGTTCAAACTCGGATATAATTAAGTTGAGTTTGACTCCTTACTTAGTTAAATCAACTCAGAATATTTGTAAATTAGGAGATAATTAGGATGGTCTTACGAGGGATTTATACTTTAGCAAATGATGTTGTTTATGATCAACTCATTGCCCTTCTTAATAGTATTGAAGTCAATGTTAGTGCTAATATTCCGATCTATGTCATTCCCTTTGACGAGCGAATTAGTCGAATAAAAGCAGAAATTTATACCCGATCCAATGTTAAATTATTTGATAGTCAATCTTCGATAGAAAAATGGGAAAATTTTGCTCAAAATGTTTGGGAAACATTTCCTGAAGAGAAGAAAGAAAAATTCAGTCTTCCTGCTTGGGGAAAAGGTCATCATCGTAAATTTATGGCTTTTGATGGCCCTTTAGATAAGTTTGTTTATTATGATGCAGATAGTTTAGGAATGAAGCCATTAACAAACCTATTTGAAAAATTAGAAACCTATGATTTTGTATTCGATGATTGGGAACATCGTAAACCCGATATAAAAGCGGCCCTCGATATTAATTTAATTATGCAAACAGGTATTTATCAAGAAAAAGAAATTAGACAAAAATTACATTGTTCTAGTTTTTTTGCCTCTGGTCAAGGTATTTTTAATGACGAAGAATTAATGATATTACAAACAAAGCTAATCGAAGATCAAGAGATTAATTGGGTTTCTCGCTGGTGGGATGATGCCTTTTTATTCAATTATATGACCTTACGTTCTGATTACTCTATTTATAATTTTACCCAAAGTCCTGATGGAAAAGATAGAACGGGAAACTGTGCAGATTCTGATCCTTTTGTCAATATTGATAATGTTTTGTACAATGAACAAGGATTAAAACCCATTCATCGTATTCATTATATGAACTATTCATCTAAAAATTTTGCTCGTTTATGTCAAGGAGAAGATGTTAATATTAGATATCAAGACATCTTTTTACACTATCGTTTTTTGAAAAATCCAGAACAAAAACCTAAACAATTAAATCCGGCAAGTTCTTTAACTAAAGCAACCCGAAAATTAGAAGGATTTGTTAGTAAAATTAAACGTACATTATCTTAGATTATTAATTCTATGACTAAAGTTAGTGTTTGTATTCCCACTTACAACCGAGCAAATTTTCTCATTTATTCAGTTCAAAGTGTTCTTAATCAAACATATCAAGATTTTGAATTGATTATTTGTGATGATGGGTCTTCTGACAACACTTCTGAAATTATTGCCAAATTTCAAGACTCAAGAATTCGCTATATTAAACACCATCAAAATCTAGGTCGTAGTCGCAATATGCGTTCAGGATTTGACGCATCTGAAGGCAATTATTTTATTAAATTTGATGATGATGACGCTTTAACCCCTGAATTTTTAGCCAAAACAGTATCGATTTTAGATAATAATAAAACAGTAGATTTTGTTTGTACAAATCATTGGATTATTAATCAAAATCATGATAAAATAGAGTCAGCAACTCAAGAAAATACTACAAAATGGGGTAAAGATAAAATAGGAATAGGTATTATTAATGATCTTGAATGGCAAACATTTTATCATCAAAGTTTACAAGTAGGGTCAACTTTATTTCGTCGTTCCTGTTTAGCAGAAGTAGATTATATGCGTCCCGAAGCAGATGGATGTGAAGATTTTGATCTATTAGTTCGGTTAGCATTAGCAGGAAAACAAGGCTATTTTTTACCAGAATTTTTAATGGAATATCGTTTTCATGGGGGACAAACTAGCTTAAAACAAAACTTACACTTTCTCAAAGCTAAAGTATTTTGTATCAACAGTTATCAATTTAAAGATTCCCAATTAGAAGCCAAACGTATTATTAAATTAGCCCAAGCTCAACAAGATTTAGGACTAAGATTAATTGAACAAGGAAACACAAAAGAAGGACGAACATTATTACAACAATCTAATCAAATATTAGGCAGTTCTAAACGAGGGAATCTAGGCATAATTATCTCTTATTTACCCCAAAATCTTCGTGAGATAATGTTCCAAAGTTTCCGTAAAATGCGACCAAAAGATTATACAGAACAAGTGCGTTCTCAAACCTTGTAGGGGTCAACGGCCGTCATTAGTGTCAACTTAGTCCCAAACGCCGACAGGCTAAAGCCTGTGGCTATACCAACGAAGTCCGACGAGCGCGGACTTTGTGTAAAATTAGCCTGGCGTGGGGACATAAAAATCTATAAGCTAGACTTAATCAGGGATATAGCCCGTCGTCCTCGTCGATAATAGGCGCGTTTTTCGGGGCTTAATTGCATTAATGCCTGGGCTTCAACGGTAAATAAATCACAAGAGTCAACCCAATCTTTTCCATGAAGACCGATATAAAAGTTACTGTGTCTCCGTCGCATTTTCTTGTTTTTTCTGACTCTCCCCACATATTTTGCCAATCCTTTCTCTTTAATAATTTTTCCAGAAAATGTTGCCATTGAATAAGCTAGAGTAATCAATATAATTAAGGAAGTAAGGCGATGTCCTGTTAATTTCGTTCTTTCTAAATCATAACCACCTTTCTTAAAATCCCGAAACATTTCCTCAATACAAAATCTCTTTTTATAAGCGTCAATCGTCTCATCAATACTGGTTAAATTTGTGATAATAAACCAAGCTTCTTTTGTCTCTATTCCTCTATACTTCTTTTTCCATTTCGCCACTATATTACTGCCTATAAATCCTTTTGTTTTCGTAACTTTAACTCCTTGATAAAATAAAGACATTCCTGAAGATAATCCTAAATCTTTTAGTCGCGTCCACATTTCCTTTTCTACTTCAATATAGTTGCTTTTCTTCAATCTGAGTGCATAATAAACTCTTTTTTGTCCATGTAACCATTTTGCTAGTTCAACTGAGCAGAATTCTCTATCCCCTAAGACAACTATTTTATATTCTTTTAGAAAGAGTAATATTCGGGCTAATATACTTTTCTGTGTGTCAAAGTTACTATTACCGATGTGATCTAGCAACTCAAAATATAAGGGAATTCCTCTATTATCAATTACCAGACTTACCATCAAAATATTAATCAACCCCCATTGGGTTCTATCTATGGCAATATGTAAGACATCTCCTGTACTAAATGATTGCTTTAACCACTGTTTTATGATAGGTATCCATACTCCTTCAATTGTCAAACAAGGAATCTCGAAAAACCGTTTTAACTTTTTTCTCTTACTTTCAAATAAAATGGGACTGGGAAAATAACTAGCTAACTCATAAAACCTAATTTTCCTATATACTTGCACTAATTCTATCATGATTAACAGTATTAAATATTCCGATTTTTTCAGATACTTTGTTAAATGGTTGTTATAAATTTCTGGTAACATTTTGGGTTTAGACGGCGATCGCTAAAAAAAGAACATTTTCTTTTTACCATGTTTTGCTCTTTTCGTCATCTGGTAAGGCTTTCAGGGTTTCATGTCCCCACGCCAGAAAATTAGCCAGCCGATGCTGGCTTTGTACAGTTAACCCCACCCTTGGCAGGGTGTGGGTGGGATGGTGGGAAAGCTTGCACCTATTGAGTATTGATTTATGCAAAAAACCCGCCCCTACTACAAAAACCCGCCCCTACAAATTTTGTGTAATTAATTTAGTCTCGCAAGTAACATTAAATGTTACATTTTAAAGTGCGGAATGTGGGAATTATTCCTTATTTTCTATTCCTTGTTGATAAGCCAAATAAACAGCTTCTAAGAAATGATTAGCGGTGGTATTTTCGGGAATTTCTTGTAATTCAATAATATCTTTAACTTGATAAGCTAATTTACGGCTTAATTCATGTCTTGCTTGCTTTAACATTCCTTCCCGTCGCTGTAAATATTCTCGAATAACAGCAAAATGTTCAGTAGATAAACGAGACAAATTAGATTTATCTATCAGATAATTAACTAATCCTTTTGCTTCTTTTGAAATCAGAAAAGTTGCTAAATTATTGGCTTTTTCTTCTTGAATAACTAAAGTTCCTGCTACTAAATCTCCTAAACGTTTTTCTTGTTTGCTAAAGACAATTAATAATACACCAAGAAATAAGATATCATCAACAGGACGTAGTAAAGCCCTTAAGGTTGCTTGTTGTAGTCCAACGGGTCTACCATCATCTCTAATTACTCGAATTTTAACCCGTCTTTTTCCAGGGGTTTGACCTTGCCATAAAGTTTCAAAGAATACGAAATAACCCACATAAATAAAGAAAAAAATGACAAAGAAAATAGCAGTTAGCCACATTTCTACATTTTCTAAATTAGGTAAAAATGAGTTTAGTACGGTGCTAATTACTTCCGAAAAAACAAAAGTGCTTAATAAATAAATAATCAGAATTAACCAAAAACAAAAATAGTCAATCACTAAAGCAAAAGCTCGGTTGCCAATTCCTGCTAAAGTAAAATCTAGTTCAACACTTTCAGGAGTTTCTAAGGTAAATTTATTAAAAAAATCCATAATATTTATCAAACAATTTCAAATTAATTAATCATCACTTAATGAGTCTTTAATCTCTAATCCTAATCCTTCCTTACGACTACGCAAGTCATAGTAAACAACTGCCTTAATGGTTTGCCAAAAAGGAATAACTAAAGCCCCAACTAAGATAGATATAACTAAATTAAATATAAGATAAATTGGAGAATCTGAAGGAATTAATAAACTAGCAAAATTGATTATTAAAGATAAGGGAAGAGTTACTAAAAAAGCAACAAAGAAGATTAATTGAAGGCGAAGAACAGAACCTTTAGTTAACTTCCAACTTCGATTAATAGCAAAAGAAGCATCAGATTGAGATTCAATTGCAATGGGCAGTTCAACAATAGAAAGTCGAGAAAAAATCCAGATGTAACCAAACATAAAGATGAAAAAAGCAATTATCCCAAATATAAAGCCAACGATACCTAATATAATTTGATTATCCTGAAATGCAGAGGCAAAAATCAAGCCAAGAATCAAAGCAAATAATCCGAAAATAATAGCCCCGATAATCACTGAAGCAAATACAATTAAAAAGACTAAAAAACCTGCTACTAAAAAGTTCCACATCCGAGGTTGAACCTGTTGCCTTGCTTCATGAATTGTTTCAGGACGTTCAATAACTTCATGAAAAGCAAGACGAGCAATTAAACCCTGAATAGCTGAAAATTTTGCCCATCCATAAACAGGTACAAATAACCAAAAATAACTAATCAATGCTTGAGTATAATACAATTTAAAATGATCTCGATAAATCCGCAGACCAGCACTAACCACATTACCTATACTAAGAGTACCTAAAGATTGAGTGGTGTTTGAACTTTTAGACATCGCTACCTCAAAACAATTTCGTTAAATTCAAAGATTTACTGCTATCTTAAGCTAAATTTAGGATAATATCTAGAAAATTTTATGAATATTCAAAGATGGATAGCTAGACGAGAACCCAACTGGAAGCAATTGGATGCTATTTTACAAAAAACACAAAAAAAAGGCTTAAAGTCCCTCCAAAGCTCAGAAATTCACGAATTAGCCAGCTTATATCGTTCTGTCTCCGCCGATTTGTCCCGTGCTAAAACTCATCAACTCGGAACGACTCTTATCAGAGACTTACAACAATTAACATCTCGTAGTTATAGCCAAATTTATCAAGGTTCTCGTCGTCAAGAATGGCAAGGAATCTGGGAATTTTATAGTTGGCGGTTCCCTACAATAATACAGGAAACATGGGGTTATATTATTGTCGCAACTGCCTTATTTTTGTTAGGGGCTTTGGTCGCTTGGTGGTATGCTTGGCAAGATCCTACTTTTATGTCTTTAATTGTACCAGAATACTTAATTGTCAAAGTAAGGGATGAGCATAAATTGTGGATGGGGTCTATTTTGGGGGTTGAACCTTTAGCTTCTAGTAATATTATGATTAATAATATTAGTGTAGCTTTTACGGCAATTGGAGGAGGAATTACCGTCGGAATTGTTACCATTTATATTTTATTATTTAATGGATTATTAATAGGAGCAATTGGTGCTTTAGTAGGACAAAATAATTTAGCTTACCCTTTTTGGGCCTTTGTTTTTCCTCATGGTTCTTTAGAATTACCCGCTATTTTTTTAGCCGGTGCAGCAGGTTTACTTATTGCGAGATCTTTACTTTTTCCTGGACAATATCGTAGAATTGATGCGTTAAAATTTTATGGATTTCAGGCAGCGCAGTTAGTTTTTGGCATTATTCCCATGTTAATTTTAGCGGGAATTATTGAAGGATTTTTATCCCCTAGTCCTTTAATTCCTTCTGTGTTAAAATATCTAATAGGCATGATTATATTTAGCCTATTAATGATCTATTTTAGTCGTCAAAAAATATCAATCTCATAATAATGTTAAGCAAAATGACAGTTTAAAATTACTCGCATTAATCCAATTTTGGTTTGATATATCGTATTTTGTAGGGGTGGGTTTAGCCAGAATATTAGCCGTAGTCTAGGAATTATATACAAAACCCGCCCTTTATTTGGCGGTAATCACCAGGAATGATTTACAAAACGCGCCCATTTGATAATAATAGTGGTGTGGGGGCGGGTTAATTAAAATTCTAGATTTTCACCATAACCTATGGTGAAAACCTGTCCCTACGAAGTTGTTAATATTAACATTTACTCGTTTTATTAATTATCTGGATCTTTTAACCAATTTTTAGGATTATTTAAAATATATTCTCTAATGCGGTTTAAATCAGATTCATTGCGAATAATGTGTTCATAGTAATTTCGTTGCCATACAGGAACATTAGGACATCGACGTATCAAATTAATATGTTTAGCAGAAAAAGTCTTAAATCCGCGAATAATTTCAGGGATTCCTTTCCGGTGAATTTTCTGTTTCCTATCATTTAGTATTAGAATTCCGTGTAAATGATTAGGCATAATCACAAATTCATCTAATTGTAAATAAGCATAATAGTTAATGAGGTTTTCCCAATAAAATTTAACTGTATTTCCCAATAAATTTAGGTTAATTGTATCATCGACAATCTCCCCCAATAAACATTGTTTTTGATAAATACAAATCGTTATAAAATATGCACCAGGTTGAGAATAATCATAATTTTTTAAACGAATGGAACGACGATGGTGAATATCTGGGTCATATTTCATAGGATTTTTTTGATTATAATTATTGGATAATTGTTAATAAAAATCAGTTTGGTAGGGGCGGGTTTAGCCAGAATATTAGCCGTAGTCTAGGAATTATATACAAAACCCGCCCTTTATTTGGCGGTAATCACCAGGAATGATTTACAAAACGCGCCCATTTGATAATAATAGTGGTGTGGGGGCAGGTTAATTAAAATGCTAGATTTTCACCATAGGTTATGATAAAAACCTGCCCCTACAAGGTTATTAATATAAATATTTGCCCGTTTTATTGATTATCTGCTTAGGTTACAATAGGGAAGGCCTAATCTATGTAAATAAATACTTAACTATGACTCATGCTACTGATTTGACAACTTTAGTCCGTTGGATGTCTGCTGATTTTAGTAATCAAGAACAAGCGTTTGCCAATCCTCCTTTTTATGCCCATATTCGGGTTTGTATGCGTCCCTTACCCATATCAATTTTCCCTGAATTCAGTTTATTTTTAGAACAAGCTTATGATTATATGTTAAACCGTCCCTATCGTTTACGAGTGCTTAAATTTAAGATAGTAGATGAACAAATTGAATTAGAAAATTATAAACTTAAAGAAGAACAAGAAGCTTTTTTTGGTGCTTCCCGTGACATAGAAAGATTAAAACAATTAACTCCTGATCATTTAGAAAAAATGCCAGGCTGTGACATGATTGTTAGTTGGACGGGTAAGAGTTTTAAAGGTATTGTTAAACCGGGAAAAAATTGTATTGTGGTTCGTAATGGTAAAGAAACTTATTTAGATAATAGTTTTGAAATAGACGAACATCAATTAATTAGTTTTGATCGAGGACTTGATCGTGAAACTGATGAATTAGTTTGGGGTTCAATTGCTGGGCCATTTCATTTTGTCCGTTGGGGCTAATTTTGCCAATGAAGTTGGTTTTTAATCTCATAAAATAGGGGCGGGTTTATTTTACGGTTCTATCGGACAAACTATGCTAAACTAATAATTAATAAAAGGCTAAAGCCTTATCCTATAAAAACGAAGTCCGCCTGCGCGGACTAAATTCTAGGTATGGCACGCCGCATCTTGCCTGTTTTTTAGGGGTCAACGGCCGTTGACCCCTACTATGAACGAGTTAAGGTCTATCATTTGTAATAATTTAGCATAACTTGTCCGGTAGAACCCTAAATTGTAGGTTGCGTAGGCAACCTTTGTTTGTATAGCTTAACTATGAACGAGTTAAAGTCCCTTATTGGTAATAATTTAGCATAACTTGTCCGGTAGAACCATTATCCATTGTTGAATTACCAGGGACTTCCAATAAGAGTAAACCCACTCCAATAATAAGGATGAGTCAGTAAACCAGCGTGAGGAGATATACTTTGTGCGGCTGTTAATTCTGCTAATTGAGGAGGTAAAGGTAAGCGATTTTTAGGAGTAATTAAATAACCATCCTTTAAATAAACTTCCCCCCTTAATAAACTTAACTGGGCCTGTCGTATCGCTGTTACCTTGAGGGGAACATCTCGTAATTGTTCATAAAAACGAGTCATTAACCCTAAAGTTCCATCGTCACTCACTTCCCACAAACTGCCTAATACAGTTTTAACTCTCGCTAAAACTGCCGCACCTGCAAACCCTAATTCTGATTCTCGATTACCTAATGCTGTGCGACAAGCACTTAAAACTAATAATTCAACAGGTGGATTACCTAAATTTAGGTCTTTAAGTTGATCTAAAGTTAACTGACTATTCCACAATTGAATATAAGAATTATTGAGTTTTCCTGTCTCAAAATTGGCATGAGTTGCTAAATGAATAATACCAAATTCTCCAGAAGCGTGTGCTTTTTGCAGATTACTCAAGGTAAAATTATTATTGAGATAAGATTGTCCTTTCCAAATGCGATCAGCAATAACGGATAATTCTAAAGGAACCCCCGGTAAAGGATTTTGTTGGTTAAATTGAGATGCACCCATAGCTAATACTCTGTCCTTGGTCATATCTTTATAACGAGTATCAGTTAGTGCTAAACTGGGCATTAGACCCATGCTATAGTGTTCAATGAGAAATTTAGACCCATCATAAAGAGCAGCCATCGGTACAGACCGTAATCCTTCATCTACAATAAAGACTAAAGTATCTATTTTTCGCGCTTGTAATTCACTCTCTAAAGGCTCAATAAACCATTGATATAATTGTTTACCTGGCCCACGATGAGCAGTAGGACGACGAGGGTTCGTGACAGTTTGTTGAAATTGTTCTGCCACTGAAATTACTTGTTTACGGGTTACATCTGTGATGGGAATACGTAACACTTCACCTGATGAACTAATTAAGATTAACTCTAATTGATCAGTATTTTTTTCACTCCGGTTAAGAGGTATTTGTTTGGCTGGTTTACCAGAATTAAATGTCCATAAGTCCGTATTTTGAGGACTTTGAACAATATTAGATTGGGGTTTAAATACAATATAAACTAAGGCCGGTTTAAGCTTCGTTGCTAATTCTGCTTGTTGGAGACGGGTTTGAGTTTGTTCTAGGGTAAGAGGTGCTACCGGTTCAATTCCTAAATGATTAGCAAAGTCTGTACCAAAGTCTTTTTCAACACTTTCTGCCGTTGCTTTATTATTAGTTCCTACTGTAGAATTTGCCCCCCCAATATTACCTGAATTTGCTCCAATATTATTAGCTTGATTAGAAGAAGTATAAGCATTATTTAAGTTTATAACTGGCCCACCTCTTTCGGACTCTAACAACTGAGTCACATTATTATTATTACCTGTATTAATAGTAGGAGGAGGGCTATTATTATCTATATTAATAGTAGGAGGAGGGTTATTATTACCTGTATTAATAGTAGGAGGAGGATTATTGTTACCCACTGGTGGCAATACAGTAAGTGGTGGTGGATTATTATTACCATTGCCTGCGTTATTATTACCATTGCCTGCGGTATTATTGCCATTTCCTGCGTTATTATTACCATTGCCTGCGCTATTATTACCATTGCCTGCGTTATTATTACCATTGCCTGCGTTATTATTACCATTGCCTGCGTTATTATTACCATTGCCTGCGGTATTATTGCCAAAATTTATTTCAACATTATTAATCGTAGCCCCTTCTCTCGTATTAATTTGATCACGAGTAATGTTACTGGTATCATTAGGATCAAAATTAACCCCGTCTACCTTCACTGTACCCACAATAGAGCCATTAGTAGAGCGAGTTTGTAAATTAATATTTCCCCCTGAACCTAAAGTAGATGAAGCGTTTATTTTTCCTACCTGAATACTCGGAACGTTATTTCCCGTACTTCCCCGCGCTGTAATATTAACTGAACCTCCGACCGTCGGGGATGAAGTATCAATATTACCTACAATGACTCGACAACTGTTAGTTAATGCACAACCAGATGTGAGTAAATTTCCTAAACGTTCTATGCTTAAATTTCGGCCAGGAGCAATAATAGTATCATCAGGACTCATCTGAAAAGTTCCCGTACGAGTCTGAATTGTATTAGTTCTAAAGACAATACTACCTGTTCCTCGTTGAAAAGTTAAAGCATTATCAGCTAAATTTTCAATAGTAATATTTCTTAAAGCTTCTAACACAATATTGGTATTACCTGATAACCCTTCTAATTCAGATTCAAAAATAATACTAGGGGCAGTATCAGTGGAATTATTATTACTTAAAACTTGACCAACTTGACCAGTATTATTCCCTTTAAAAGTATTAGTTCCGTCCGTTGTTCCATCCCCTCTCCCATTTTTTATCGTAATATCTAAAGGATCAAGAAATAACGTTCCAAATTTACCTACAGGTGCGCTAGTATCAACATTTCCTGCAAAAATTAATTGATTTTTTCCTGACACTTCTACTAACCCTCCATTCCCAGATAACCGTCCTCCTCGACTATTAATATTGCCATAAAATCCGGTAAGATCATTAGCCCAAACAATAATTTGACCACCATTTCCTGTCTCTAAACCATTACTATTAAGTGTTGAACCATCAGTAATTAAAGTACGTTCTGCATTAGGAATTGTTCCTTGACCTCGATAATCTCCCCCAATTCTAATATTGCCTCCACCTTGATTACCAGAAGCATTAATTTGACTATCTATTACCCCAATACGTTCACCAATTAAGGTAATATTACCTCCTATTTGAGTTGTAGAAGCTGTATTTATTGTTCCTGTTGTAATGAGGGTTCCTGTTGTAATAGGTAGAGAGGTTTGAGACTGGGTTAATTGAATTGTTCCATCAGCATTAACAGTTACTCCTAATTCTAATCCGTTTGCTCCTTGGGTGAGAAGGGTTGCTAAATTAGGGGGTTTAATAGTAGAAATATTAGAGGTATTATTATTAGTTGGTCTAGGGTCAATAATTTCTAAACTGACTAAATTTCCAGGTTGAGAAATTCTAATCCTATTCGTTCCAGGAATAGCAGCAATGGTAATATTACCACCTGGTGCATTGAGGGTTCCAGTATTAATTACATTGCCTGCTAATAAGGTCAAATTATGACCGGATGCAAGGGTTAAATTACCTCTATTAATAATTGAACCAGGTTGAGATAAATCAAAAGCAAATTGAGAGGGATTTCCTATTAATTGGCTATAGTTATTTTCTCCTAACGCATTAAACCAATTATTGTTAGCAAATCCGATTCCTGTAGCGGTTGTCGCAGTAAAATCTGCTGGAATATTTAATTGAGCATTGGGGCCAAAAATAATGCCCGCAGGATTCATAATAAAGAGATTAGGATTACCTCCTGTAATTTGTATTAACCCATTAATAACTGAGGGATCACCTCCCACAACTCGCGTTAAAATATTACGAATGCTAGGGTTGGCTAAAAAGTTAGCAATTTGCTCCGCATTGAGTCCAAATTTTTGTAAACTATGGAATAAATTGGCTCCATCTCCTGATAGAGTTCCCCCTTCAATATTAAATTGATTTCCTTGTTGATTAACAATTGTTCCTGTGCCATCATTAGCAGGTGTAATTGATTGTCCCCACACTTTATTAACGGTAATTATACTTAATAATGGCAGAGAAATTAATGTTAAAATTAGAGTTTTTTTAAGATACATTGTTACAAAAATTAGTGAGGTAAACTATTTCATTATAATTCATAATTCATAATTCATAATTCATAATTCATAATTCATAATTCATAATTCATAATTCATAATTCATAATTCATAATTCATAATTCATAATTCATAATTCATAATTTATAATTCATAATTCATAATTCATAATTCATAATTCATAATTCATAATTCATAATTCATAATTCATAATTCATAATTCATAATTGACTTGAAAATAAAACCCTTGTTCTTGGATATTATCACCTAAATTAGGTAAAGGAATAACTGGAATCCCATAATCTAATCTTACACTTAAACCCTCAATGTCCGCCACATTATTCCAAATAATTCCTAATCCTGTACCTAAAATAAACTTTTTAAAGGGTGGTAAATTTCGTTCTCCCAAAGCAAACCAAATAGCCCCCATATCCATAAATGGAGCAATTTGTAAGATAGGTTTATCTGTTTCATTTCTTATTAATGTAATTCGATCTTCTATGGATAATCTAAAGCCATTATCCCCAAATCTAATATTTTGTCGATACCCTCGCACTGACTGTCCTCCTCCTATAATAAACCATTGATCAGGTAATAAAGGATCAGGTGTTAACTGTAATTCTCCTTGTACAATCATTAAGTGATTATCGTCCCACCGTTGCACTCTTTGACCCTGAAATAACCACATAAAAAAACGTCCATCGGGAATGGGATTAGATTGAATAGTCGCGTCTAAAATATCAATACCAAAATTAAATTGTGATCGAAAAGACCAAAATCCACTTTCATCTCTAATTAAATAATCTTGTCCAAATTGAATTATACTAGAACGACTACTAGCATTTTCTATAGGAGCTAATTGTCCGTTAATAAAAGTTTGTCCATTTTGATGACGTAACCCCAAAGATACGGCAAATTCTTCTGATAAATTACGCCATAAAGGTTGACGAAAACTAATGTCATATACTTCTTTATTTCCCGTAATATCAAAAGCTTCTAATTCAGGTTGAGTGACTTTTGTCCAAGTAGGAATAAATCTTAGTTGTAGGGTTCCTTCTTGGGGGTTTAAAGGTAGACGGTAAGTAGTGTCAACTGTATTGCCTCCGTCAGTTGTTGAACGATAATAAGCAGTAGAAAGTTCATCACCCCATCCTGTCACATTACCATAACTTAAAAATACACTGCTACGATCTGAACCAATACTAGGAGGAGAAAGGTTATCAACTCCAATTCTAAATTGTAAGGTATCAGCTTCTTTAACCGTAACAACTAAAATACTTAATCCTGGTTTTCCTGATGCTTTTAAATTCGCCGTAATGCTTTCTAATAGAGGATTAATACTTAATAACCTTAAATGTTTTTCTACTTCCGTAATATTCAGAGGTGTACTTATTCCTAAGGCAACGCGATCACATAAATAATTTAAGGTTAATCTTCCGCGACCGACTAATTCTATTTTTTCTAAATTTCCTTCTATAATATTGATAGCAACTATTTCATTATTAGCCGTTAACGAAATATTTTTATTGATCGCTTGGGAAGTAATATAACCACTATCAAGATAAATTTGACTGATAATATCAACAATATTAGTATAAATTTCTTGTAAATTTTCTATTGTTAAATTTTTGCCAATTGTTTGTTGCTCAATGGCTTTGATTTTCTCATTGTTAGTAAAAATAGCTGGTGGAAAAACCGTATTTCCTGTTATAATTAAATTAACGGTTTGATCCGCGACTTTTAAGTTAAATAAAAAAATATCAAGAGAAGAAAAAGTATGAGTTTTAAAAGAAAAGGGACAGGTTTCTAAACCGGAGTTTGTTCCTGATTGAATCGAAGCAGAAGTTTGAGTTAGAATAAATTCATCATGATTGGCGTATCCCTTAAGGGGATAGATTATCAATGTCAAAACAGTAGAAAAAATGATGAGGGGATGCCATAATAAACGCAACATGGTTAAGGATTTCTAAGGATAGACCTATTAAAAATTGGTCAATAACCATTTGTAGGATAACAAATAAAAACCCTTACTTAACTATACCGGAAAAATTACACACAATTCCCGTAGTTAAGTCAAAATGTTCCGTTTATCGACAATTATAGAATCAATTATCTAGTAATTACAAATTATTTTAAGCAAACTTACCCTCTAGTCGAGATTCCGCCAATTCTCGAATTAGGGTTGTGCGTTGTTCAATATAGATGGCTAAACCTTGACACTCCTCTGGACTAAGAGGTTTGTAGCGTTGGAGTCTACAGAGCAAGTCATCGATCAACTCAGACTGATCAAGACTCAGTAACAAATGAGCTTGAGTTTGTTCAATGGTAGACCATAGTTGCCGCAAGGTGGTTGGGTTGATGAGCATTGGAACCTCACACCGAATTAAGAATCTAAAGATATTATAAAGGCTAAGTGTCTTTTGTGCTGTAGTCAGTTACACAAATTAAAATAGGGCCCAGTTATTGTGTTTGTGTAAATACAGTAAGCTAAAATGATAAGTAGCTATTCCTCGATAGGGACTGATTGATGACAACTGCAGCAATT
The DNA here is from genome assembly GCF_003864295.1 of Aphanothece sacrum FPU1. NCBI lineage: Bacteria > Bacillati > Cyanobacteriota > Cyanophyceae > Chroococcales > Aphanothecaceae > Aphanothece > Aphanothece sacrum. The sequence continues at coordinate 46,047 of NZ_BDQK01000004.1, forward strand.
TCAAGGTACGTCACTCGTGATCCAGGGATTTTAGGCGGTGAACCCATTATTGCTGGTACAAGAATATCAATACGTACCATTGTTGGTTTATGGAGATTGGGTACTTCTCCCGAAGAAATTCCAACTCAGTTTCTTCAACTAACGTTGGCTCAAGTATTTGATGCTCTGAGTTTTTACTTAGACAACCAGTCTGAAATCAACGAATATATTGAGCGAAACCGAATTCCTGATAATCTTATTCATCCTGCAGTCCGCAAAGTGTTGGAAATGGAATGAAAGTTTTTGCGCCACTCTACACCGATGAAGATGTTGCTAACTTAGTGGCTATTCTTCTAAGAAGCCGAGGTTGGAATATCTTAACAACAATTGAAGCTGGGATGTCGGGTTATTCAGATGATGAACAGCTTGCTTATGCTGTCTCAGAAAATCGCTGTATATTAACCCACAATCGAGTTGATTATGAAAGGCTACATTTGAGCTATTTACAAGCAGAGCAAAAGCATTCAGGTATCATTGTAACGCCTCAAAATAATGCCCATGAGGTTGCTAAAAGGGTAAGTATTATCCTATGTTCTTGTAAATGTTCTGCATAGATAGCAAAAGTACTCTCAGAATTTTCTAATAGTTCATGAAGGGTTATTGTCCCCTGCTGTTAAAATCTGTTTAGCAGTGAGTTTGATTAACGCAAAAGTAATTGATATAATAATTTCATCTTCTTGAAATAAGGCTTCTTCATAAAATCCATCCACAAGAGTTAATACCGTAACTTGTTCTTTTTGTGGATCAATAATCCAATATTCTAAAATACCTCTAGCAGCATACTCAGACCTTTTATAGCGATAGTCTCGATCTTCATTTATCTTACCTGGGGAGACAACTTCAACCACTAAGGCAGGGGATGGCATATCCTGTGTAATAGTAGCGCGTTTACCACCCAAGGCAGTCAGCAATTCTTCGGTAAGTATCATTAAATCTGGAAGTCGAACTCTTGTTCGATTACCTGTGACGACAATTTCTGTATCTTTATGACGAATGAGTCGTATGGAAACAAATTTAAGGAATTCTGTGAGTAAATATAGGGCGATCAGGTTATTTCTATCACTTTCTGGCGGCATTGCTACTAATTCTCCATCGATTAGCTCATATTGAGTATCTGTACCATTATCGTAAACAAGATACTCTTCCAGGGTTAATTTTTGAGTGGCTATGGTCATAACGATCACTTTTAATTATTTTTGTCATAGGATTAATTAGGTTGAATTCCTGCACCAACAGGGGCGATCGCATCTAATCCTAAATCTGGATGATCGGATTTAATTTGTTGTAAATTCCATTC
>NZ_BDQK01000006.1 GCF_003864295.1 Aphanothece sacrum FPU1
TGTAATGGTGTTAAAAATTCGCCCTGCTTTTTCTAAAGCTGGCCAACCTCCTGTTACCCAACGAGCTAAACTATAAGGAAGTGCTTCTAAAGTAGTTTCGACTCCATATTCACTCAACATCCGAAACTGTACAACTTCAAATTGTAATTGTCCTACTGCGGCTAATATGGGGTCACGTTTAAAGTCATCAGTAGAATACATAATTTGAATAGCCCCTTCTTCTCTTAATTCTTGAATTCCTTTTTGAAATTGTTTGAATTTGGAAGGATTAGGATTTTTCAAATAGGAAAATATTTCAGGAGAAAAACAGGGAATGCCTTCATATTCTAATTTTTTCCCGTTATAAATTGTATCCCCAATAGCAAAGACTCCAGGATTATTTAATCCAATAACATCTCCTCCATAAGCTTCTTCAATGGATGCACGATCTTGGGCAAATAATTTCTGAGGACGGGATAAACGGACGATTTTGCCTGTTCTTGCATGGTTAACCGTCATGTCTTTTTCAAATTTACCAGTACACACCCGCACAAAAGCCACGCGATCGCGGTGTTTAGGGTCCATATTAGCTTGTAATTTGAAGACAAATCCTGTAAAATCAGGATAAGTAGGGTCAATAACTCCGGCAGAAGAATTACGTCCTTCGGGTTTTAAAGCGTAGTCTAGAAACGCTTCTAAAAATAAATGCACCCCGAAATTGGTCATAGCAGATCCAAAAAAAATGGGGGTTAATTTTCCTGCGTGAACTTCTTCTAAGTCGAGATCTCCCCCTAATTCTTCGAGAATTTCTAGGTCTTCTTTAAATTGATAATAAAGCTCTTTATCAAGAAATTCCTCAATTTTGGGGTCGCCTAGCTTTATCGTCTGTTCCTGTGCCTGCTGACTACCGTGAGCGCGACGTTCAAACAGGTGTATAGATTGTTGACGACGACTATAAACACCTTTAAAGCGATCGCCCATTCCTATGGGCCAGTTTACCGCATAAGTTTTGAGGCCTAATTCTTTTTCAATTTCATCTAATAATTCGAGGGGTTCTCGACCCGGACGATCCATTTTATTAATGAAAGTAAAGATAGGAAGTCCGCGCATTCTACAGACTTCAAAAAGCTTTCTTGTTTGAGGTTCTAAACCTTTTGCTGCATCGATCAACATGACTGCATTATCAGCAGCAGCGAGGGTACGATAGGTGTCTTCACTAAAGTCTTGGTGTCCGGGTGTATCTAACAGGTTAATTTGAAAATTTCGATATTCAAATTGGAGGACGGTGGAGGTAATAGAAATTCCTCGTTGTTTTTCCATTTCCATCCAGTCGGAGGTAGCTTTGCGCTGATCTCGTCTTGCTTTGACTGCCCCTGCTTGGTGAATGGCTCCTCCATAGAGTAACAGTTTTTCGGTGAGGGTGGTTTTTCCTGCGTCGGGATGGGAAATAATCGCAAAGTTACGTCTTCTTTGCACTGCTTCTTGAATTTCTCTTTCTATTTCGTTGGACATACTTGGGAGGAATAAGGGATTTCCTTTGTATAGTTTATCATAAAAATAGTCGAAATGCCATAATCAAGTAAATTTGGGGAAAATTAGCAAAAAAAATCATGAGTTAAGTTTTATTAAGGAGAATAAACTATCAAAACATTAAATCTATTAAACAATATAAAATAACTTAGGTATGACCCTATATAAAATATTCTCGTGTTACAACTTCTCTACACCTTCATACAAATAATACAACCCATCTTAGTCCCCATTTGCTTTACTGTTGCTTGGACATTCGTGTTAATGCTAGGATGGACAATGTTTAGTGCGATCCGAGATACAACAAAAAAAGCCCAGACAATGCACCAAATTCCTTGTAGTAACTGTCAGTATTTTACTAATGATTATCGCTTAAAATGTACCGTAAATCCTCACTATGCTAATACAGAAGGGGCAATTAATTGTAAAGATTATCATTCAATCTCTTATTATTAATGAAAATAGGAATTATTGGATTAGGATTAATTGGGGGGTCGCTTGGTCTAGATTTACGCGATCGCGGCTATAATGTGTTAGGAGTATCTCGTAAAGAAAATACTTGTCAAAGAGCATTAGAAAAAGGAGTCGTTGATCAAGCGAGTGTTAATTTAAACTTATTGGAAAGTGCAGAAATCATCTTTATTTGTACCCCAATAAGCTTAATTATTCCTACATTAGAACAATTAATTCCCCATTTAAACCCAGAAACAATTATTACAGACGTGGGGTCAGTGAAAACTCCAATTGTTGACAAATGTTCCAAATTATGGAATAAATTTATTGGGGGACATCCCATGGCAGGGACAGCCGAACAAGGTATAGAAGCCGCCCAAAAAGACTTATTTAAAAATGCTCCTTATGTAATTACACCCACCGAAAATAGTCCATCAGATGGGGTTAAACTATTAGAAAATATTGCTTTATCTTTAGGGTCAATTGTTTATCAATGTACCCCAGAAAATCATGATCAAGCCGTTGCTTGGATTTCTCATTTACCTGTAATGATTAGTGCTAATTTGATTAATAGTTGTTTAGGAGAAAAAGACCCAATTATTTTAAAATTAGCTCAACAATTAGCCAGTTCAGGATTTAAAGATACCAGTCGAGTAGGAGGAGGAAACCCCGAATTAGGATTAATGATGGCTCAATATAATCAAGAAGCTTTACTAAAATCTTTAAGAAAGTATAGAGATAATTTAGATCAAATTATTGGAGATATTGAATCAGAAAATTGGGAAAATTTAGATAAATTATTAGAAATTACTAACCAGAAAAGAGAGTCATTTTTAACTTCAAGGCAACGAAAATAAGTTAACCCAGTTACTTGATAGAACAGTTTTTGCTTAAATTCTTTCAACAATTGACAGTGAACAATGGACAATTACCTCTACCTAAAAAGTAAAGAGAGAAATAAGGGAAATTTTTTTTGATTTCTCCCCTTAAAAGAGGAGGCACTTCGGCGGCATTTCCTTTATGTCGGGGAACCCGCCCACTTCGACTGCCTTGTCTTGGTGGTTCCCCCAAGGAGAAAGTGCCGTGGAGGTTTTAAAGCAAATTAACCAATTGTCAATTATTAATTGTCTATTGATAATTACACCATTATATCATCAAGAGAACAATGATTATGAGACATTTAACAGAAGCGAGAAAACAAGAAATTATTGCCGAAGTTTTAGCAGCAAGGTCTAATCGTGAACAATTTTTATTGTCGATGAAAGAACGGCAAAAGGAGGGGTTAAAAGTAGCAAAAAAATGCGCTAACTTCTTAAAAGAAAAGTACGGGGTAAGGAAGGTGGTTTTATTTGGTTCTTTATTGAATCATGAAAAAATGACGACCCATTCAGATATTGATCTGGCTGTTTGGGATTTACCTGAAACTGATTATTTTAAGGCGCTAGCAGATTTAGATTATGGACATCAATTTGAGGTGGATTTGGTAGAAATCCAAAATGCACGTCCTTATATTTTAGAAGCAATTCATCAAGGAGTTGAATTATGAGTATTTTGTGATTATTTAAGTGACGGAGATAATTAAACTATTATGTTGTATAGAGGATTCTAAATTTTCCCCGAAACATTATGTTTGCTCTGGTATCACCTGAGAAAATTCAGTTACCAATAGGGGCCGTTGTGCGGTTGCCTGGGACTTGGCAGGATTATCAGATGTTACGTAAAAAGCGAGGAGATGGCTCAATTCCCCGAATCAAGTATCATTCTGGAGAAGTTTTGTTAATGTCTCCTCTACCTAAACATGGACGGGATGCTAGTTTAATTGCTGATATTATCAAAGTTCTCTTGGATTATGCGGGACTCGAATACGACTCTTTTACCCCAGTGACGATGGAATTACCCCAGGAAAGCGGCATTGAACCTGATTATTGCTTTTATATTGACCATTGGCAAGCGATTTCTGGCAAGGAACGCATCAACTGGCAGACTGAACCACCCCCTGATCTGGTTTTAGAAATTGATGTTACCAGTTATTCAGATGTTAATGATTACCTAGCATATCGAGTGCCTGAAGTTTGGCTATTGCGTAAAAATCAGTTATTGGTTTACCAGTTGCAAGGGACAGAGTATGTGATTCAAACACAAAGCCGTTATTTTCCCTATATTAAGCTTCTAGATGTAGTTTCCCGTTGTCGTCAAGTTGCTTATGAACGTAATACAAGTGCAGCTATTCGGGAACTTAAACGGCTATTAGAGGAAAGTTTGAAAAGAACCCTGTAAAGTAGATAAAAGTAATTTCTGCCCAGATTATGGGTAATATAACAACTTGGATGGATACATTAACTTCAACCTTGTCTCTACTTAATTTCTATACACCCTTTCCTTTGTTAGCTACAGAAGGGGAAACAGCCGATAGTTCTTTTATCTTAGTTAGTGTACTATTAAGCTTGGTAGTGATTTACTTTGCCAGTAAACTAGGAGGAGAAATCTGCTTGCGGATTAATCTTCCTCCCGTGTTAGGAGAATTACTTGGAGGGGTAATCATCGGGGTATCTGCATTGGGGTTATTAGTCTTCCCTGAAAGTGGGGCCACAGCTAGTGACTCCCTATTGATGAAATTTTTAGAAGTCACCTCAAATATTAACCCAGAAAGTCTACAATCCGTATTTTCTGCCCAAGGAGAAGTCATTTCTGTCCTGTCAGAATTAGGTGTCATTATTCTACTATTTGAAATCGGATTAGAATCTGATCTCAAAGAATTAATTAAAGTGGGGCCCCAAGCTGCGATCGTTGCGGTGGTGGGAGTCGTTGTACCCTTTGCTTTGGGAACCGTCGGATTATTGTATTTGTTCCATCTATCGGTTATTCCCTCTGTCTTTGCTGGGGCCGCTTTAACCGCTACTAGCATCGGTATTACGGCCAAAGTTCTCTCAGAAATTGGTCGTTTGACTTCCTCAGAAGGTCAAATTATCATTGGGGCTGCAGTACTAGATGATATTTTAGGTATCATTGTCTTAGCTGTTGTGTCCAGTTTAGCTAAAACTGGGGAAATTCAGGTAATTAATATCGTTTACCTGATAATCAGTGCGGCCACATTTCTCATTGGTGCGATTTTAATTGGACGATTATTAAGTCCTTTTTATGTCAAATTAGTTGATTCTATGAAGACTAGAGGGCAGCTTTTGCTTGTTTCTGTGATCTTTGCTTTTGTCTTGTCTTATATTGCCCAAATCATCCAATTAGAAGCCATTCTAGGTTCATTTGCTGCTGGATTAGTTTTAGCTGAAACAGAAAAACGCAAAGAACTCGAAGAACAAATCCTTCCTATTGCTGATCTTTTCGTTCCCATTTTCTTTGTGTCTGTTGGGGCAAAAACAGATTTAAGTGTGTTAAATCCGGCTATTCCTAGTAACCGAGAAGGATTAATTATTGCTGCGTTTTTAATCGTTGTGGCTATTTTTGGCAAAGTTGTTACCGGATTTACCCTTTTTGGGAACCCCAACTTAAATAAACTTGCGATCGGTGTGGGAATGATTCCGCGAGGAGAAGTAGGATTAGTCTTTGCGGGTGTGGGTTCTGCAAGTGGGGCCCTTTCTCCTGCGACGGATGCGGCTATTATCATGATGGTAATTTTGACTACTTTTGTCGCTCCTCCGTTGTTACGGATAGTGTTTAAAGAACCTGTTTCAACTCCTCAAGAAGCAAAATCTTGAATTTAGGGGTTAGGGGTTAGGGTTTAGGGTTTAGGGGTTAGGGATTGGGGACTAGGGACTAGGAACAACAAAATTCTCCTCACTCCATCACCCCATCACCCCATCACCCCATCACCCCATCACTCCCCACTGAAACTTAGACAGACATTTATGCGTCTGGATGGGTTGATCAGTCAGACGGTTGCAACTAACCTTGAATTTTTGTAACTTGTGTCAAAGAGGTCTTATTGTCAACAGGAGCAACCATCGTGAGATTTCGCTGGCTACTACTGAGTATCTTAAGCAGCCTATTATTAGCCCTGCCGGCCCAAGCAGGTAAACTGTTATTTTGGCGTTTTGAATCCAACCAAAATCGCCTAATTTTCACTACAGACTCACGAGTTCAACCCAGGGCCCAATTAATCCCTAATCCTACTCGTATTGTCTTAGATTTGCCAGGAATTGTACTAGGAAGACCCGGTGTAGTTCAGTCCATTGGAGGAGCGATTAAAAGTATTAGGGTAGGACAGTTTAACTCTCAGATGACCCGTTTAGTCATTGAAATGGCCCCCGGATACACGGTTGATCCCACTCAAGTGAGAGTCAGAGGTATTTCTGCGACTCAATGGGCTGTAGAACTGCCTACTCCCCAAAGAATTGACCGATCTACCCCTTCCCCTAACCCTCTACCATCTCCTAATAATCCTGAACCCTTACGTCCCCTAAATCCTAATACACCCTCTCAACAATCGAATGACTTTCAAGTGACCCGTAATGGATTATTTGTCCGTCTCGATCGCAATGGTAGAGACAATCAAATTCGCTCTAGAAGGAGCGACAATAAGCAAAGTATTGAATTCACCCTACCAGGGGCTTCTCTGCCGCAAACGCTAATAAATCAAACTAGATCAGTTAATGATTATGGGGTAAGTGACATCAGCTTTGAGCAAACTAATAATTCACCTCCAGAAGTCCGTATTACCTTAAAGGTGTCAGCCGATAGTCCCGACTGGCAAGCTTATTATTCTCGTGTAGGGGGTTTAGTGTTACTGCCCAAAGGGGGATTATCTCAGGTACAAGGTCTTAGACCTCCCCAACCGTCTCCAGATGTCAATCCTCGTTCTAATAATGGGCCACAAAACCAAAATCCGACCATTTTGGGCATTCAATTAATTAACAATAATACTCAGTTGATTATTCAGGCGGATAGGTCAATACGCGGGACAGGCAATCTTAATCGGCGTACTGGAGTTTACGAAATTCGTATTCCTAATGCTCAACTGGCTGAATCAATACAAGGCCCCGAATTAGGGAATAATAGCCCGATTTATCAGTTAAAAGTGCGTCAAGCGGATGCTAATACGGTGATGATTTTAGTCCAACCGTCTCTAGGCATCCGTTTTGGGGGGTTGACTCAACCTAATCAACAAACTATAGCGCTAGATATTCGCTCTCTACAAGCTTCTTTCCCCCCTGGAAACCCTACTAATATCCCCATTCCTCCTCCTTCTAATCCGTCTTTTCCTCCTTTTGAACCTGATCCGTCTAATCCCTCTTCTGGTAATCCTAGAGGAAGGATTTTAGTGGTGATTGATCCGGGTCATGGGGGTAAAGATCCAGGGGCGGTTGGATTAGAAGGATTACAGGAAAAAGATGTTATTTTGCCGATTTCTCTGGATGTAGCTCAATTGTTAAGGCAAGGGGGCGTAGATGTTATGATGACTCGTAATTCGGATTATTTTGTCAGTCTTCAGGGACGGACGAATATAGCTAATCAAGCTAGGGCTAATATTTTTGTTAGTATCCATGCTAATGCGGTTGGTGGGGGGCGATCAGAGGTTAATGGTTTGGAAGTGTATTATTCGGGTAATAGAGAGTTAGCCGATGCTATTCACCGCAGTATTATTCGTAGTATTAATATGCGCGATCGCGGTGTTAGACAAGCCCGATTTTATGTATTAAGAAATGCAAGAATGCCGTCTTCTTTAGTGGAAGTTGGTTTTGTGACCGGATCGGAAGATAATCCTCGTTTACAAGATCCGGCTTATCGTCGTCAAATGGCTGCCGCGATCGCTCAAGGAATTTTCGATTATATTCGACAAAAAAGATTTTAACTTTTATTACTGAAATAAATCTAAGGGAAAATGTCCATAAGTTCCTGTTAATTTATCGTCTTCAGATTGACAAGAAATCAAAACCCCTCGATAACTTCCGCTATAAGAATCTGTATAATAAGACATTTTATGGGTACTAAATTTAATATAAATAGGACTATCATTTATATCTGATAGGTTAGGGTTAATTTGAGGAATATAACCTAATGCTTTGAGATAACTTTCTAACGCTTCAAATCCTTGTTGATAATTATTGGCACAAACTCCAAAATTTTCTGATGCTGAAAGACTGACAAGTAATTTAATTGCCTGTCTTAACTGTTCTTTGTCTGTTTCTGATTCAATTATTTTAATGTCAATACAGCTATATTCTTTGAGAATTTTTAACGCTTCATCTATGGTTAGAGTTGTCATAATAATTTCTATTTAGGTAAGTAATTGTCTCCAACTGATCTATCAGTTGGCGTAATTGGGGAGAATTGATTTTGCCAGGATCGAGAAAGGTGACGAGAACTTGGGAGCGATCGCTAATATCTTGTGGTAGCTCGGTGAACAGGATTTGCCCATCCTGATAAATGCCTTCGATGGTTTTTAGCATAAGTTGCCGTTTGGTTGGTTTCCCCTTCAATTCTATCAGCTAACTTCAAAGGCCCGGATCTGTGGTGATAAGTAAAGCTTATAGTTCGTAGGGTGGGTTAGACGCGGCTATGATTTTGATGAAAAACTAATAAGTTTTAAGGCGCGTCGTAACCCACCATATAAAGTATTGTAGCTGATTATACATTTTATACCAAGATGTTGGGAGAGCCAATCTTTAGCGTTTAAAAGTTTATAATCAACTAAATAACCTAAATCTTCCAAAGCATAAATAATTGTTTCTAGTGTTTTGCCTTGTTGATGATGAATTAAATGCTTAACATTTTCTAGAATAACAACAGGTGGTCTTATTCCCAAAAAAATTAAAGGCGGAATGTGAAATAAATAACGAGATTGAGTCCCTCCCATTTTTTCGTTTTTTTTAACGAAGAGCGAGCTAGGCAATCACAACGATGTCAGCATTAGTAATGCCTAACCCCGTATTTAAAGTAGCGATCTCGATAGAGCTTTGTGAACCTGTTCCATCGGAATCAAACAGAAGAAAACCATTTTGGGAATTATAGATAAAACGATGATTAGGAGTTGTCGCTGCTGTCCCTCGGATAAACGCAGTGGGGGAAAGTGTACCAATCGTTAGAGTTTCACTAAAGCCAGCACGAGACACTTGGATTGTGTCATCCGCAACGGAAAAATCCGTAATCCGAGCCTTGCCATCAGTAAGGGAATTAAAGACAAAGAGATCGCTACCAAGTCCCCCAGAAAGGGTGTCATTGCCTTCTCCTCCATAGATTATGTCATTATTATTGCCTCCATAGATTAAATCATCGCCTTTTCCACCGTCAAGAGTTTTATCACCATAGAATCCCCCATAAAGCTTATCATTGCCTTCTCCTCCATAAAGGGTATCATTGCCTTCTATTCCATAAAGGGTATCATTGCCTTCTTCTCCATAAAGGGTATCATTGCCTTCTCCTCCATAAAGGGTATCATTGCCTTTTCCTCCATAAAGGGTATTATTACCTTCTATTCCATAAAGGGTATCATTGCCTTCTTCTCCATAAAGGGTATCATTGCCTTCTCCTCCATAAAGAGCATCATTGCCACCTTTACCATATAAAATGTTATTTCCGTCTTTGCCAAAGAGAGAGTCATCGTCGTCTCCCCCAATAATAACAGTGACTTTGGGATCGTCATTTGTAATGGTGACGATGGCGGTTTTCTGTGTGCCTAATGTTACCCCTCCCGTTGGGTTAGATAGAGTTAAATTAAGGGTTTCGTCGGGTTCATAAACCGTGTCATTATTGATGGGAATAGTAACAGTTTTGCTCGTTTCTTTGTCGGCGAAGTTGACAGTAATAGGAGTATTAGTGTAGTCCGTTGATGAGAGTGCTGTCCCATCTGTTGGAGTCACTTTTACACTGACAGCACCATCACTTCCTCCTGTACGGTTAAGAGTGATAACTGTAACCGGTGTACCGTTTTCATTGAGAGTATAGTTAGCCGCACTAAAAGTAATGACACCGGGTTTAGCATCATTATCTTTAATGGTAACAACGGCGGTTTTTTGTGTGCCTAATGTTGCCCCACCTGTTGGGTTAGATAGAGTTAAATTCAGGGTTTCATCGGGTTCATAAACCGTGTCATTGTTGAGGGGGATAGTAACCGTTTTGCTCGTTTCTTTGTGAGCGAAGTTGACAGTAATAGGAGTATTAGTGTAGTCCGTTGGGGAAGTGGCTGTACCGTTAGTAGGAGTCACTTTTACACTGACAGTACCATCACTACCTCCTGTACGGGTAAGGGTTATAGCAGTGACCGGTATGCCATTTTCATTAATAGTATAGTTAGCCGCACTAAAAGTAATGACACCGGGTTTAGCATCATTATCTTTAATGGTAACAACGGCGGTTTTTTGTGTGCCTAACGTTACCCCACCTGTTGGGTTAGATAGAGTTAAATTCAGGGTTTCATCGGGTTCATAAACCGTGTCATTGTTGAGGGGGATAGTAACAGTTTTACTGGTTTCTTTGTCGGCAAAGTTGACAGTAATAGGAGTATTATTGTAGTCTGCGGATGAGATGGCTGTTCCATTAGTAGGAGTCACTTTAACACTAACAGCACCATCACTACCTCCTGTACGGGTAAGGGTTATAGCAGTGACGGGTGTACCGTTTTCATTGATGGCATAGTTAGCCGTACTAAAAGCGATCGCACCCGGATTTAAAACTTCAACGGTTACTGTAGCTTTTTTGCTATCAGTTCCATTACTCAGGGTATAAGTGAAGGTATCTGTGCCACTAAATCCTGTTAGGGGAGTGTATATTAATGTATCGTCATTGGGATTATTAGCAGTGCCGTTATTATTTTTGCTAATTGTCCCACCTTTATTAGATTTGCTATCAAAAGTTTTGATAATTATGCTTTCTTCATCAATATCACTATCATTTTCTAGGACTGAGATAGTGACAGATTGGTTTTTGATTGTTGTTGCTGTATCATTGTTAGCAGTGGGAGGAGTATTTTTAATTAAGCCAAAAGTTTTCAAAAGAACGTTCTTTGAAAAATCATTAATTCGTTCAATAAATCCTGTACCGGCTTCTGTTGTTCCAAAGAAATCAAGAATTGTCAAGTCTTCATTGGCGTTAAATATCTTATTTTGATTGAGGTCAATTATGAGCGATAAACCCTCTTTTTTCAGGTTAGATGGAATTAAGTTAAGGTTAGCAATGGTTAATAAGTCTGTGCCGCCACTATCAGAAATTTGGCTTCCACCAGTGGTTTTTGCATTTATTAAATAAATGTCATTTCCTAACCCTCCTTGTAAGGTATTAGCGCCACTATCATCAATTAAGCTATCGTCTCCCGCATCTCCAAACAAGGAATCATTACCAAGACCACCGATAATAAAATCATCGCCTTCCCCCCCATAAATCTTATCGTTGCCTTGTTCACCTTCTAATAAATCATTTCCTGAACCTCCTTTAATGGTGTCATTCCCACCACCACCAGCAATTACAACAGGAGTTGTTCCCGTAGTGCTTAGATTGTCATTGCCATCATTACTCTTGACGATTTCGACTTGTAGTTGGTTCAAATTAAGCTTAATATTGCTTTTGCTTTCTAGAATTAGGGTATCTGTGCCTGAACCGCCTTTAATGTTGCTAAGAATATCGCTGCTGTCTATGGTTAAAACATCATCTCCTTTACCTGCGTTGATAGCATCAATTCCCAAGCCTCCAGTTAGGATATCATCTCCATCAGAACCAGTTAAGGTATCATTCCCCTCGCCACCACTGAGGACAGCACTTTTTGTACTCTTGGGAAGTATACTTAAGGTGTCATTGGCGTTGCCTCCTGTTACAGAATAGGTAACGGAGGGATCTATGGTTAAATTTAAGGGTTTATTGGAATCATCTGCAAAGATAATATCGGGTTTGTTTTCGTAGTTGAATTTTGTAGTCCCGTCTCCTGGTTGTTCGATGACAATACCATTGGGGTTATAGGCAAATTGAACATCGTGGAGTTTGGCAGTAGAACGAATGGGAAAACCTAAACGGGTAAAGGAAGCTGAGGCAGTAATTTGATTACCGGCGATGGTGTCATTATTTGTTTGAGGAAGAGTAGAAATGGAATTGATTCCGAAACGGTATAAGGCAGCAAGTTCACCGAGTTCGACCTGTGCATTGAGATTGCTATCTACCCAGATACGCAGTTCATAAAATAGAGGATCTTTGGCATCAATAATGTTATCGTGATTGCTGTCGAGGGTGGCAAGTTGGGTAACATTATTTTGAGAAGAAAGAGAGAAAAATTCGTTAAGGGTGGTTATATAACCGTCTTGGTTAACATCGCGTACTAGGAAACCATCGCTAGGTGCTACCCATCCCATTTGTTCAAAATAACCGTCTTTGTCGATGTCAAATTGGGTAAGAGAGTCGCTTGCACTGATGAGGCGAAGTCCATCTCCAGTTAAGTCGAAAACGGCTAATTTATAGGGACTGAGGGTATATTGACTGGGTAATTGAGTTGTATCGGGACTGTATTCGCTTTGTCCAATAAGGGGGACTAATTTAATGGAATTGTCAGCAGAGAGGTTGACAGAGTATTCGCTACCATCAGTAAAACGGAAGGTTTCAATTTGACTTTCAGGAGTAAATTGATTTTGTATGGTCAGGGTTTGGTTATTAAGGGTGATAATTAAGTTGTTATCTTGGCGCTTGAAGGTTAACTTGTCTGGGGTAATGTTTTGTCCGAATTGAAGGATATCAATGCCGCCATCACGAGTTATTCCTTGATAATTGTTTATATCGAGGATGGTTTTGTTTCCGTCTCCAAGGTTATAGGTGTAAGTATTGTTATAATTTGGGTCATTTATTTGCTCACTACCATCTTTAGATAGCCAAACATTGGTGTAATCATTATTAACAAAATGAATTAAATCTGTCTTACCATCTCCATTAAAATCTCCAGTCTTGAAGTTGTAATTATTGCTAGAGACTCCATATCCTGTATTGGGAAAAGGAGATTTAATCTCGAAGGTTCCATCTCCATTAGATAGCCAAACATTGGTGTAATCATTATTAACAAAATGAATTAAATCTGTCTTACCATCTCCATTAAAATCTCCAGTCTTGAAGTTGTAATTATTGCTAGAGACTCCATATCCTGTATTGGGAAAAGGAGATTTAATCTCGAAGGTTCCATCTCCATTAGATAGCCAAACATGGATGTAATTATTATTAACAAAATGAATTAAATCCGTTTTTCCATCCCCATTAAAATCTCCGGTCTGATAATTGTAGTTATTGCTAGAGACTCCATATCCTGTATTGGGAAAAGGAGATTTAATCTCGAAGGTTCCATCTCCATTAGATAGCCAAACATGGATGTAATTATTATTAACAAAATGAATTAAATCCGTTTTCCCATCCCCATTAAAATCTCCAGTCTTGAAGTTATAGTTATTGGCATCGAGTCTATATCCAGTATTGGGAAAAGGAGATTTAATATTGAAAGTTCCATCCCCATTAGATAGCCAAACATGGATGTAATTATTATTAACAAAATGAATTAAATCCGTTTTCCCATCCCCATTAAAATCTCCAGTCTTGAAGTTATAGTTATTGGCATCGAGTCTATATCCAGTATTGGGAAAAGGAGATTTAATATTGAAAGTTCCATCCCCATTAGATAGCCAAACATGGATGTAATTATTATTAACAAAATGAATTAAATCGGTTTTACCATCTCCATTGAAATCCCCTGAATGATAGTTATAGTTATTGGCATTGACTCCATATCCGGTATTGGGGAAAGGAGATTTAATATTGAAAGTTCCATCCCCATTAGATAGCCAAACATGAGCGTAATCATTATTAACAAAATGAATTAAATCGGTTTTACCATCTCCATTGAAATCCCCTGAATGATAGTTATAGTTATTGGCATTGACTCCATATCCGGTATTGGGGAAAGGAGATTTAATCTCGAACATTTCTTGTTTTTGAAAAGTATCCGAAAGTTGAGGTGTATCTAACTTTAATTGTGCGGCTCTTACTTGTGTTTCTAGCCAATTAGCGACTTGTTGTGCTTCTAAGGTGATTGAACCATCTTGATGAACGACAGGTTTAAAAAGACTGCCATCAGCAAATCTAATGGTTTGATTTTGTTTGACAAGTTGATTATTAATAATAAAATCATCATCAAAAAACTGATCGTCTTTATCTTCAGGTAATTGTGGTACTTTATCGGGATGTTGTCGCAAGTCTAAAATACTTTTATCTGCCAATTGAATTGCGTTATCATCTAAATATTTAATGGTAGCTAGATAAAGCACTGGATTGTCTTTATAAACACCATATTCTCTAGCAACTTCTAAATCTTTTCCTAACACTTCAACCCTTGTCGCATCAGTAGTTAATAAAGCACGTTTTAAATAGAGGTCGCCTCCTTCAATTTGGAAAGTTTTAACTTGACGTAATATGCCAAAATTAAGCGCACCTTCAGCCGTTTTTGTTTTTTCAGGATCTCTTCTTTCTCCTTCTAAATGAAAATGATATTTTTTATAATGACCATATCCACCACCTTTGGCATAAATTAACTCTCCTCCAATCTCTAATATAAGACTATTAAGAGCAGTTTGTGCTGTTTCGGACATCTGTTTGGCTAAATTATAAAAATCTTGAGGGAGTTTATTATCAAGAGGAGAAACTTTAAATAAACCTGTTTGATAGTCAGGGTAAATGTAACCAATTGCTTGTGGAGGATCATCATCCCCGAATATTCCGCCGAGAATATTACCAATAAGTTTACCAATTCCTGCCCCAATTGCTGACCCAATAGGTCCTCCGATAGATCCAATTATTCCGCCAACTGTTGCGCCAATAGTCCCACCTATTGCAGCACCTTCAACGCTGTAATTTTCACTTAAAACATTCCATCTAATTAATCCATCATAGAGTTCAGTGGCGGCGTAAGATGCTATGATATTGTATCCAGCGTTTTGAAGTGTATTTCCAAATGTTTCAAGACTTAAATCAGCACCAACAATAGTGTCAGTTGGTTTTCCAAGAGCATCAATAGCAAATTTAGGTGGCGCACCAAATAACTTAGCGGCAACAATTGGACTATAAACCTCAGCAACAACATTTTGTATTAAATAAAGACTGGTAGTATTAACAACTGCGCTAACTGCTTGCTGAACAAGTGGCTCTTCTATACCAAATCTCTTAATAATATTCTCTGCTAATCTTGAAGTTTCGAGGGAAATTCCATTACCAATAAAACTTGCAGGCAGTCGTGTATATAATGCAGATAAAGATAGAGATTCGGGACGATAAAGTTCATAGTCAATAGCATCTCCTACCCAACCGCCAACTGTCTCGCCTAACGACTTTGCTATAAGCTGACTGGCAAACTTATCATCAGCATAATATGAAGCAATTTGTGAACCCAGAGAAGCACCAAGAAAACCCTCATCCGTTACAGTTCGATAGGCAGATAATGACTCGTTATGAACCCGATAATCTCCTGCTACATAAGTATGTAATCCTTCAACAGTGATGTTGTAAACAGTATGCTTTCCAGGGACAGATTTAACACCAGGATGGGGAATGAGTTTGCCAGTAACTCCTACTAAATACCCGTTTACATCTACTTCACTAATTGACTGAAAACTGCCATCGAGTAATAAAAATTGATGTCCTGGTGTTACTTTAATATTGCCTAGTTGAATGACTTCTTGATTGGGTTTTATTGAAGTGGCAATTACTCTACAGGGTTGCAATTCTCCTAACCCTTCAAATGCCATGACTTGATCACCTATTTCAATTTTAGCGATGGGTTTGTAAGTGCCGTCTGACATTAAGATTGGGGTTTCGGCGGTGAAGCAGTATTTAGTTAAAATAGTTTTCTGATATACTAAATTATCCCACCATTCTTGCGGATTAATTGATTCTCCTGCGGAAATTCTTCGGCGATCTTTTATTTGATAGTGAACGTGGTGATCATCGGCTCCAGTTTTCCCCATCGTTCCAATGGGATCACCTGAATTTATCTTTTTACCTTCTTTAACATTTATAGTATGTAGATGTAGAATTTCATGCTCAATATTATTTTCATCCGTTATGCTTACAAAACCAGATTTGTCATTAGTAGATTTTACTGTTCCTGCTACGGGGGAATATACAGTTGGATGTTCTAAGTTGATTCCATTTTGTCCAACGTTTTGATAATTAAAGTCAATGCCACGATGCTTTGACCCATCACTACGAATACTACCGAAATGGCCCTTGGGTTTAGTTATGTTGGGTACATTCCCGTCTTTAGCGGGAAGAATTATATTCATAACATCGTTAAACGTTAAATTCTGATTCATCTTCTTTCCAATACTAAATTTTTGCAGTAAAAGTTACTATCTGTGTCTGGAATAATTAATCGTGAGCGATAAGCAACAAGTAAAACAGTTGCCTTCAAGATTTTTTAGGCGATCGCTTCCTTTCAAAACTTAACTCTTTAAGGACTGATTAAGACGTGAAAAAGATTGATTGTAAATGCGATCGCCTTCTCCTTATCTAGTTTTGCTGCAGACAATGGGGTTAACCATTTAGTTTAGGCTGGACTTAAGTTAAACTTAACAACTTAACAACTTAACAACTTAACAACTTAACAACTTAACAACTTAACAACTTAACAACTTAACAACTTAAGTCTATAATAGAAGTTATAGGTGTGTCAATCCCCTGTTACAAAACTTAACAAACTAAGTAAAAAGCATACTTTTGATCTATGTTTTTTAAGGAAAGAAGCAACTTAAGGCAATTTATTTTGCTTTGTTATAATTTGTTATAATGGGGTAAATTAACAAGTTAATCTGAAAAAATGGAAAATATTACCATTCAAGTCGATCCTGAAATTGCCCAAGCTTATCGGGATGCTGATCCCGAACAACAGCAAAAAATATCAATCTTTTTAAATGCAATGCTCAAAAAAGCAGTCAATAAAAAACCATTTCTAGAAATTATGCAGGAAGCAAGTAAGCCAGCAATTACTAATAGAATGACCCTAGAAATTATTGAGTCATTCTTTACCTCTGGACAAATTCCTATTCCTCCAGAGATTAAAGAAAAATTGGGACTATACCCAAGTATGGAAATGTACCTTGAAATTATAGGTAATCTTATTCAACTGCGTAAGGAATCTACTCCTAGTCGGGGAACTCAATTAATAGCTGCTATGCGAGGGAAAACTACCAGTAACCTAAGCACTGACACAATTATGCAAATGACTCGTGATAGCGAATGAGTAGCGTTTTAGTCGATAGCAATGTGATTCTCGACGTACTCACTGAAGATCCTCAATGGTTTGAGTGGTCTGCTCAAATGATAGCAACTTATGCCGACCAAGGAGAATTGGTTATAAATCCGATTATTTATGCTGAGGTTTCTATTGGATTTAATCAAATTGAAGAGCTAGAAACTTATCTTCCTTCTGACTTTTTTCGTCAAGATCCCTTGCCCTATGAAGCAGCTTTTCTTGCTGGAAAAAGTTTTCTAGAATACCGTCGTCGTGGTGGACAAAAACGCTCTCCTTTACCAGATTTCTATATTGGTGCCCATGCCATTGTTATAAAAATACCGTTGTTGACTAGAGATACCAATCGCTATCGTACCTATTTTCCAAAGCTCCAACTCATTACCCCCTAACATTAGTTTGTGATGTAGTATTATGTTGAATATTTAGGGTTGATAAATGCGAATACACTCGCTTTTCCAAAAACTTCCTTAAAATTTTATTACCGTTAATTTACAGTTAATTTAGAATAGGCAGAATATAAGGATGACAAAGTTAGATATAGAGCAAGTTAAATCTAATTTCTCACAACTGCTAGATTTAGCCATAGAAGGAGAAGAAATCATCATTACCCAAGATGATAAACCCGTTGCACAAATCTCACCTATTAAACGAGCCTTAAAACGGGGAAGTGCTAAAGGCAAAGTGTTGATGTCACCAGATTTTGATGAACCTCTCGAATATTTTCAAGAATACACAGAATGAACTTATTATTAGATACTCATATATTTCTTTGGTTTGTCAACGATAATCCTCAATTAAATGAACGATTAAAAGAGTTGATTGAAAACGAAAAAAATAGGATTTATTTAAGTGTTGCTAGTTTTTGGGAAATGTCAATTAAATATAACTTAGGAAAACTGAGATTGGAAAATTCTTATGAGGAATTTATCGAACCATAAATTGTAAAAACTCGTCTTAATTTACTCAAAATTGAAATAAATCATTTGAAAATTAATGCTAATTTACCTTTTCATCATAGAGATCCTTTTGATAGACTTATCATTGCTCAATCTATCGCTGAGGATATACCAGTCATCTCCGTTGATCCAGCTTTTACTCAATACTCCGTAACAATAATTAATTAATACATTTCACTTCCCACTTGTCCTAAAAGTCCTACCTAACTCACTTTTTTATGTTAAGCTTAACATACTCCGAAAAAGTTCAAATTTAAAAAATGGATTGTGAAGTCGCTATACAACACCTCAAAGAACGACTAAAACTCACTCTCAATGCGGCACAAGAAACCGTATTTCGCGGAGCTTGGGAAGGAAAAACCTACGAACAAATTTCTTCAGAAAGCCTAGATTTCCCTAATGTTAAGTATTTATCCAATGATATCGGGCCCAATCTCTGGCATATATTAAGTGAAAGGTTAGCAGAAAAGATCGGAAAAGGGAATTTTCGAGCCGTTCTGGAGTCACACTTCTCTAATGTAGATCAGGGTATCACCTTAGACACAGACAGTCAATTTCAGGAATCCCCATCTGGTTTAAAGATAGATTGGGGGGAAGCACCCAACGTCTCAATGATACGTTTTTATGAAGAGCGTGAGCAACAGATGACGGAACTTAAGACGTTGATACTTCAACATCAATTAGTGGCACAAATCGGGTTAAATGGCATTGGAAAAACGGCTGTAGCTGTCAAGTTAGTAGAACAGTTAATCGATGAGGGAAAATTTGAATTAATTATTTGGCGATCGCTCAGTTATAACCCTCCTCCAAACTTTGAAAAAACCTTAAGAGATTTGCTCAACTTCCTCCACCCAAACGAGAACTTCAAACTATTCGAGAATAATGGCCAAATAGATGTCAATCAAAACCTATCTTTATTAATTGACTGTTTGAGAAAAAAACGATGTTTATTGGTGTTAGATCATGTAGAATTTCTCATGAAAAAAGGAGAATATGCAGGAAACTATTTAGAAGGCTACCAACAATACGGAGAATTGTGGGAAAGAGTCGGGAAAGAGCGACATCAGAGTTGTTTATTGATTATCACCCAAGAAAAACCCATAGAAGTTAGTCAGTTAGAAGAAAGAGGGTTTTCTGTTGCGTCTTATATTCTTAAAGGATTAAAAGAAGACATTAAGAAAAACTTTGAACAAGGGGGACTCTCGAACCCTGAACGATGGGATGAACTAATCGATATTTTTAAAGGTCATCCTTTTGCGCTGCAAAATGTTGCCAATAAAATCAAGCAGATTTTTGGAGGAAATGTAGTGGAATATCTAAAAGAACATACAATTACTCGCAGAGATATCGATGAAATGTTAGCTCAAGAAATTACTTTTCTTTCACTCCTAGAAAGGAGAATCGTTTTTTTTCTTAGCACTTTTAGCAGCAAACAAGATATCTCATTCTCTGAACTAAAACAAAAACTCATCGAGTTAAACGATGAGAGTAACATCTTATCAGGTGCAGAGCTTCAGGATGCCCTTGAGTCGCTCTTACAGCGTTCACTCATCTTAGGAGAAAAAAAATATAGAATCGACCCCATCGTGCAGAAATACATCCTCAATAAACCCAAAAATCCTTTAAAACAAGCTAAAAAAAGAGAAAATTCTAGAGAAGTTGATGAGAAAGAGACAATACAAAATTTAAAAGAAACCATAAAAATTTTAGAAGATATTTTTCAAAAATCTTAAGCGATTGCGTTTCCCTTAAGGAGTGAAGTACACCCTGATTTATTCTCTGTTGCCTGTTGCCAAAAACCAGAAAAGTCTTTACGTCACCAGTAGGCGAATTGTTATATGCTTTTCTTAGACTCCAGAAAAATACAAACTATGAGATTAGAAAAATTTGATGGTATTTACTGTTTGAACCCCAGATGTTCAAATCCCCAAAATTCAAAAAGTGTGCGGGAATGTCAAGCTTGCGGATGGCTGCTAAATTTTGTTATGCTATCAAAAAAGCAAGAGTCTAGGACTTACGCATTGACAAAATTTATATAATATGTATTGATAACTCTCTTTTATTAAGAGAAATCAGTTGAATGGAAACCAGATAGCAATCATCGTTGAAATTGGGGTTAACAGTGGAAATCCTCAAGGTGGTCTTTTAACTTCTATAATTTCACAAATATGAAAAAATAAGGTTCCTCTAGTGTCCTTAAATCCTTCTTTTTTACCAGATATACTAAAAGGTTGACAAGGAAATCCTGCTGTTAAAACATCAAAAGCTGGAAGATTACTAGGAATAATTTTTGTAATATCATCATTAGGAACTTCCCTAAAATTGTTATAATAAACTTTTTGACAGGATTCGTTGATTTCACAAGAATAGACACATTGATATCCGACTTGCTCAAAAGAAAGTCTAAAGCCACCAATACCAGCAAATCAATCAATAAATTTCAAAGGTTTAGTTGTCACTGCTAAATATTAAGCCCTAAAATTTAGGGGTTTTACTGCTGTAGGGGCTTAATATCATTAAGCCCCTTTCAAATATAAAGAATTTTTATAAAGACTTGATTCTTGATGGGTTTCTAAAACACAATTAGAACGGGGATAAGCCACACAAGTAACAGTATAACCTTGATTAATTTCTGATGGTTTGAGAAACTTTTGTTCAGTTTGATCGACTTCACCCTCAATCAATTTTGCCACACAAACAGAACATTCCCCTTGAAGACACCCCGATGGTAAACGAATTCCTGCTTCATCTGCCACATCAAGAATGTACTGATCATCAGGAACTTCCAAGGTATAGTCAAGATTGAGGCTTGGATTAATCAACCGAACTTGATAAACTGTCATCGAAACTCAAAAATTGTATCCTCTTGTTTATGCTAAAACACAATGGGGACTTTGGGCGAGATGGTTAACATTTTGCCCTAAAAGGTTATGATCGATGTTAGTGAGTTAAGTAGTTAATTATGGGTGAATCAAAACGTCGCAAAAGTGCTTTAAGGGAAAAATACGGCCAAGATGAAACCATTTTACCTTGGCTACCCATTAAAAAAAGCCAAGCGGATGACTTCTACAAATGGACAACCAAAGGTGCTTGGATAGGTATTGGTTTGATGGTGTTTCTTTGGGTTACAGTTCGTTTTATTGGCCCTACTTTTGGTTGGTGGAATGTTCAATAAACTAAAACGCCTTTAAAATGCGTTTTAGCAAGGGTCAAAGCAACTAAAAGTTTTTCCATTAATGATGAAAGCGAATGCCGAGAAAAACATCATAAAGAAAATTCCAGAAGTTTTTTGGTTCGAGTAAACCCAAAGATTGCTCACATCCTTTAGCATCTAATAATGGTTTAGTCGCATGATAAGCTGGTTTATATTTATACCAAGGAATGCTCGGCCAAAGATGATGAATTAAATGATAATTCTGCCCAAAAATCATTAAGTTGAGAATGGCACTCGGATAAACTCTGGCATTTTTCCAGCGATCGCGTTCTTTAAAGGGACGATGAGGCAAATAATCAAAAAACAATCCTAAGGCCACTCCTACCACTAAAGCAGGAACAAACCAAAAATTCATTACGTAACCTATAAAACCGTAGTGAATGCCCAAAAACACCACCGTAAACAACAATAGTCTACTGAGGAACCATTCTAATAGTTCGTATTTTCGCCAAAGACGACGCTTAAAAAAGAAAATTTCGTGATAAAAAAATCTGGCTGCAATTAACCAAAGTGGCCCACCTGTGGAGACAAAATGATCGGGATCATTGTCAGGGTCATTAACATGAGCGTGATGCTGTAAATGTACCCTTGTGAACACAGGAAAGGCAAAACCGAGCATCAAGGCACTACCATGACCTAAAATGGCGTTGAGAATACGATTACTATGAGCGGCATTGTGAGACGCATCATGAATGACTGTACCAGATAAATGAAGGGCCAAAACATTAGACACAAAACAAAGCCAACTAGGCCATCCCCATAGCCAATAGCCGCACAGGGAAATACTAATGAGTGAAATGGCAGTAAAAAACATCCAGACATTGGGGTTAAACCCCCCTGGTGCTTTGAGAAATTCCTTGGGAACGGTTGGCGGCATCTGAACGGCCTGCATTGGTATTGCTTGCTCCTTAATCAATGAAAACAATCCTTATCTTGGCTAGTTTACAGGATAAATCAATTTTAATAAAGATTTGTAACATTATCTCATTTTATGTAACAAACGGTAAAGAATTACGAATGGTGATGGAGTGATGGAGTGATGGAGTGATCGAGTGATGGAGTGATGGAGTGATGAGGTAAAATGTATGTGGCATCAAATAAATCCAAAAAGGAGCTACCAAAATGAGTGACTTAATCGCCATTGCTTACGATGACGAATTTAAGGCCGAAGAAGTGCGCCTAACTTTGGCTAAACTTCAGAAAGAACATCTTATTGAGCTTGAAGATGCTGCTGTCGTCGTCAAAGATAAGAACGGCAAAATTAAACTAAAACAAGCGGTTAACTTAACCAGTACAGGAGCAGTTAGCGGTGGTTTTTGGGGTTTATTGATTGGTACTCTCTTTTTTGTTCCGTTAGTTGGGGCCGCTGTGGGAGCAGCTACAGGAGCATTAGGGGGAGCATTGACCGATATCGGGGTTGATGATGATTTCATGCGAGAATTAGGCGAAACCTTGCAACCAGAAACATCCGCTTTGTTTGTTTTAGTTCGCCAAGTCACCCCTGATAAAGTGCTTGACGAAGTTGCCCCATTTGGAGGCAAAGTTTTGCGGACTTCTTTAAGCAAAGATCAAGAAGAAGAATTACAAGAAATTTTAACAAATCGGGGCATTTCCCTTTCCTAGAATTGATTATTAGGGTAGGTCTAACCTACCCTTCACTGATTAATAGTTTAACTTGATAATTGTGTTTTAAACGTAAAAAATGTGACAGTTTCCCAAATTTGGTTTTACAGGACAAATTATGCTAGACGAATAGTTAATAACCCAGCTATTGTCTGACCCTATAAAAACGAAGTCCGCGAAGGCGGACTAAATTCTAGGTTGCGTAGGCAACCTTTGTTTGTATAGCTTAACTCTTTAGAGTTAAAGTATTTTGTGATAATTTAGCATAACTTATCCGATAGAACCAGAAAATTAACAATTTATGAGACACAAACAACGACAAGCACTCGACTCAATTATTGTTACGGCTGAACAAATGCGTCAGATTGAAGGGCGTATTTTTGCGGCAGGAATGCCTGTGGCTGCTTTAATGGAAAAGGCTGCCATTTTAACTGCTCATTCTATTCAAGAACTTTATCCTTTATCTCAAGTTTCACGAGTGGGTATTTTAGTCGGGCCAGGTCATAATGGAGGTGATGCTTTAGTCATTGCCAGAGAATTACATTTACAAGGCTATAATATTTGTCTGTATTGTCCTTTTTCTCAGTTAAAAGAATTAACACAATATCATGCTAATTATGCTAATAGTTTAGGAATTTGTTCTTATGAAGATATTGAATTATTAGAACATTGTGAATTAATCATTGATGGTTTATTTGGCTTTGGGTTAACTCGTCCTCTCACTGGTATTATTGTTGAAGCCATAACTATTCTTAATGAATGGAATATTCCAGTAATTAGTATTGATATTCCTTCCGGGTTACATACTGATACTGGAGAAGTTTTAGGCATAGCTATTAAAGCAACTTATACTCTATGTTTAGGATTATGGAAACCAATATTTTTTCAAGATCAAGCTTTGGAATATATTGGAGAAGCAAGACGCATTGATTTTGGGATTCCAGTTAAAGATGTACGGGCTATTGTTGCCAAACCTTTCCCCCTTCAAATATTAACAAAAACCCTAGCTAAAGAATTTTTACCCTTACCTCGTCCCCTAATAACTCATAAATACAAACAAGGACGTTTATTATTAATTTGTGGTTCTTATCGTTATGCAGGAGGGGCCATTTTAACCGGGTTAGGGGCCCGGGCCAGTGGAGTAGGAATGTTATCTATGTCCGTTCCTGAGTCCCTGAAACCTTTATTAGTCAGTCATTTACCCGAAGCTTTAATTATTGAGTGTCCCGAAACTAAAACTGGAGCGATCGCGGGGTTATCTCCCTTAGCCAGCGACTTTGATCAATATGATATCGTGGCTTGTGGCCCAGGTTTAACCCAAGAAGCGACTAATATTGTCGAAAATATCTTAAGTGTCCCCCTTCCTCTAATTTTAGATGCAGATGGATTGAATATTCTGGCCCAACGGGTAATGGTTTCGGGTCTATCTCGTCGGGTAGCTCCTACTATCTTAACACCCCATTTAGGGGAATTTAAGCGACTTTTCCCTCATATTGCTGATCCTGGAGGGGATAGAATAACTGCTGTTAAGAGGGCGGCCCAAGAAAGCGGGGCTATTATTTTATTGAAAGGGGCCCGAACCGCGATCGCTGATCCTCATGGCACAGTCTGGCTAATTCCTGAGAGTACACCCGCGTTAGCTAGGGGAGGCAGTGGAGATGTCCTAACGGGGTTAATAGGGGGCTTAGTGGCGCAAAATAGCGGCACTCAGGAGATATTAAGTCGGGGGGTAGCAACGGCGGCTTGGTGGCACGCACAAGCGGGAATTTTAGCAGCACAAGAACGCACAGAATTAGGGGTTGATGCGTTTACTTTATCGAGTTATTTGCATCGTGTCGGGGCGGGTTTTTAACAGTGAACAGTGAACAGTAAACAGTTATCAGTTTAATACCAAATTTTGTTTAAATTCAAGATAAAATTAGGCAAAACTGCCTCACCAGACAATTCTGTGGGATTTTCTAACACTTCCACTCCTTTGGTAGAGCGATAAATCTCTACACGGCGATTTTGGGGGTCAATCAACCAACCCAATCTCGTCACTGCTCTCCAAGAATCCCCGCCGTTAAAAAAGCGAGCGAGTGTCAATCTGAGTCAATACCTAACGTTTTTAACCGCGCTTGTAACTCTTGGAATTTTTGTTCTACTAACTCCCGTTCTTGACGTTCCGTTTCTAGTTGTTGCTGAGTAGTTTCTAGTTGTTGTTGAGTAGTTTCTAGTTGTTTTTGGGTAGATTCCTTTAGTTGACGCTCTTTTTTGGCTGATTCTTCAGGAGTAGAGACTAAATCTCCTTCAGGTGTAAAATAGCGCAATTGTCCGTCATATATTCCTAAATATAACCCTAATTCTTGACTCCAAAACCATCCATCCTCAGTTGTTTCTATGGGTTGATACTTTCCTTCTACTAACCGAAATCCTGCTAATTCTAAAGTTACCGGATCAAACCAAAAATAATTAGGGGTGCGGAAAATATCCTGATAAATTCTTTTTTTCTCCCCTTTATCAGTATTTGCTGTACTATCTGACAAAATCTCAATAATTACATTGGGATATTTTCCCCCTTCTTGCCAAACTACCCAACTTTTTCGTTCTAATTTCCGTTCCGTGTCCAATACTAAGAAAAAATCAGGGCCACGAAAATGTTCCGATTTACTTTGATTGGGACTATAGTAAATGGTGAGATTACCAGCAGCAAAAAAATCCTCTCTATCTTGCCAAAACCACTCAAGACATTGAATTAACAGTAAAATTTGTCGTAAATGTAGATTACTTTCCAAAGGTGGTTCATCACTCCAAAACTCTCCCGTTGGAAACATTATCTCATCTAAAGGAGTTTGAGAAGATTCAAGAGTCTGGGTAAAAGTCATCTCAATATATTAGTCAGCAATGATTATCTATTCAGTATATTATATTTAATTTATAATAATCTTATTAACCACTAATCTGATTAGGGATTAGGAATAGCACGAATCAGTAAAGTTATTAGGCTTGTAGTAACAGCAACGATAATAGGAATAATTAGGGATTTTGCACCTTTAAGGTCAGATATATCTTTAACCAGAGTTTTTTGTTCTGTTTCCAGCTTCTCTAACCCATTCTCTAGAGAATCTAGCCTATTTTCTAGAGAATTAACGGTAGTTTTGACTATTGCCATATCAATTTTGAGATCAGTAACATCCTTTTGAATCTCATTAAGCTGTTGTTTGATCTCCCCTAAGACTTCCTTTAAATCAGTTTCTATAATCATTGGTATCGATGTTTTTATCAAACTCACGTTAAAATGAAACCATCAAGATATATCTCCACAACCCCAGAGTCTTATGATTTCCACCCCAACTCTTGAAGAAATCAAAACCCTAGTCTATCAACTTCCCCTATCAGAACAAATTTCTCTCTTAGAAGACCTCGAAGATAAGCTAGAAACCCCCACCTTCATGAAACTAGCACAAACAGGCTTTACAGAATGGAATGATCCAGAGGAAGATATTTACAATGTCGAATCCTAAAACTGTGGTTACAGAATCTGGGCTAACAATTTCCACAATTAATAAGGGAGGAACTTGAAAAATAGCTGATTTATCTAACAATTCTAAAGCAGATTCTTTTGTAGTTATAAATATATCAGGAAGACGAGACTTTCGCTAAGCACTTATGAGAATTATTATAACATAATTTAGATTTATAATTCTGACTTAATAATGAATTATTTTTTGAGAAATTGGATTAATAAAGTGTCCCATTGAGTTCAATTTAATTAATTTAAAATCTTCAATAGAACCTGTGCGTATTTGTCCTTTTTGATTAGTTTGCCATAGTTGACCGCTATTAACATCTAAACAACTTAACCAACCTTTCCCACAGGCCCAGGTATCAATACAAATTCGATGACCTAAATTAATCGGGTTGCCATCTTTTTGACTGGTATGACCACAAATCATGGTTTTGCCGGAATAATGAGTCTCCCGATGACAAAACTTTTGCCAAAATAATTCATATTTTGATTGTTTATCTAAAGGAAGATTAGGATCAATATTCGCATGAACGAAGATATATTTATCAGTTTCCCACCAGTCTAGACAATGATTTTCCATAAATTTCCAATGGTTTTCTGGGATATTTCCTAAAGAGTTTTTCTTACTTGTTTTGGCATAGGAATTTAACGTTTCTTCCCCCCCAATATTTAACCATAATTCTCTATCTGAACGACTATCACGGGCCTCGATCATTTTAACTTCATGGTTGCCTTTGAGGGGAATTAATTGATGAGTAGTTTCTCTCAAATAAATTAACCGATCTAAGACCCCTTTACTATCAGGCCCTTTATCAACATAATCTCCCAAGGTTACAATCCTATCATTAGATTTTAATTCCACCTTTTCTAATAATAAATCTAAGGCGATAGAACAGCCATGAATATCACCTATAGCTAAAATTCTCATACTTGACTCACTCATGAGTTCTTTCTTCCCTTAAACCATTAGCTCATTAAGGTTAAGTTAAGGAAAAACGTTTTAGTAATTTCATTAGGGTTTGGGCCCTTTTTGTTACGGTTTCCCAATCTTGTGTTTCTATTGCCATGCTAGGAAATAATTGACCTGATAAACCCACTGCTATTGCTCCTGCTTCTATGAAGTTTACTGCATTTTCTAAGGTGACTCCTCCAGTAGGAATTAAAGGAATAGAACCGAGAGGTCCTTGTAAACCTTTAATATAATTTATTCCTCCGACTGCTTGTACGGGGAAAACCTTAACACAACTGCCTCCCGCTTGCCAAGCATTAACAATTTCACTCGGAGATAAAGCCCCCGGAATAATCGGAACTCCTTGTTCTAATGCAGTTTCAATTAGGCTTAAATTTACGTGAGGAGTAAAACAAAATTGTATCCCTGATGAGATAGCGTTTTTGAGTTCATCTAAGGTTAAAATTGTGCCAGTTCCGATTAAACATTCTGGTAATTCTTGGCGTAACTTTTTAATGATTTTTGCTGGACTTTCACTATTCCAAGTAATTTCAATTAACCTCATTCCTCCAGTTGCCACTGCTTTGGCCATTTCCAGTCCCTGGTTAATATTAGTGACTCGAATAACCGCGATCGCTCGATGTTGTCTTAACATTTTTTGCCAAGACGTTGATAGTTCAAGATGTTTATTTGCCGTAGACAAGATTATTTTTTAGATGACTCTTTTGACTTTTGTATTCTAGCAAATCAACTTAATTTTCGTCCAAATCTTAGCAAGATTTAATTTTTACTGATTTTTGTCTTCAGCTTTAACCCTTATAATTACCATAGGTTATTTGTTGTTGCCATGTCCCTACACAAAATTAAGATGTATTTCCGATACCTAATATCCTAAACTAAAGAATAAGAAGATTTTTAAGAGGAAACTATATGACTCAGCAGTTTGATTACGACTTAATCATTATCGGTGCAGGAGTAGGGGGACATGGTGCAGCATTACACGCGGTAAAATGTGGACTCAAAACCGCTATCATTGAAGCAAAAGATATGGGGGGAACCTGTGTTAACCGAGGATGTATTCCCTCCAAAGCTTTATTATCTGCATCGGGAAAAGTTAGAGACTTACACAATACTCACCATCTCAATAGTTTAGGTATTCAAGTCGGAGAAGTACTATTTCAACGAGAAGTGATCGCCGACCATGCTACAAACTTAGTAAATAAAATTCGCAGTGATCTCACCAATAGTTTAAAACGTCTCAAAGTAGAAACTATTCACGGTTGGGGAAAAATTATAGATACACAAAAAATCAGTATTTTAACTGATAACGGCGAAAAAATAATCACAGCAAAAGATATCATGTTGTGTCCTGGTTCTATCCCTTTTGTCCCTCGTGGTATCGAAATTGATCATAAAACCGTTTTCACAAGTGACGAAGCAGTAAAACTAGAAATATTACCTCAGTGGATAGCCATTATTGGTAGTGGATACATTGGCCTCGAATTTTCAGATATTTATACAGCTTTAGGGTGTGAAGTCACCATGATCGAAGCATTAGATACTTTAATGCCAGGTTTTGATCCCGATATCTCAAAAATTGCTGAACGAATCTTACTTAAAACTCGTGATATTGAAACCTATTCCAGTGTATTTGCTACCAAAATTACCCCCGGTTCTCCAGTTACTATCGAATTAACTGATGCTAAAACCAAAGAAGTCATAAATATATTAGAAGTAGATGCTTGTTTAGTCGCAACCGGACGTATTCCTGCTACTAAAAATTTAGGACTCGAAAACATCGGCATTGAAACCAACCGAGGATTTATCCCCGTCAATGACAAAATGGAAGTATTACGCGACGGTGAACCTGTTCCTCATTTGTGGGCAGTGGGCGACGCAACAGGTAAAATGATGTTAGCTCATGCAGCATCAGCACAGGGAGTCATAGCGGTAGAAAATATGTGTGGTAATGATAAAACTATCGACTACCGCAGTATTCCCGCGGCCGCTTTTACTCACCCCGAAATTAGTTATGTCGGGTTAACTGAACCCGCAGCCATCACCCTTGGAGAAGAAGAAGGGTTTAAGGTAGCTTCCGTCAAAACCTATTTTAAAGGCAATTCTAAAGCCCTCGCAGAAGGAGAAACGGACGGCATTGCTAAGGTTATTTATCGTCAAGATACGGGAGAATTATTAGGGGTACATATTATTGGTATCCATGCCTCAGACTTGATTCAAGAAGCAGCAAACGCCATCGCTCAACGTCAAAGCGTCCAAAACCTAGCTTTTAATGTTCACACCCATCCTACTCTCTCAGAAGTGCTAGATGAGGCTTATAAACGCGCTGAAGTAGCTATTTAATCTGGTCTGTATTGGGTCTTAAATAAGCCCGCGAAGGCGGGCTTTGTTTCTATAGCTCAACCCTTTAGGGTTTGAGTCCATAAATTATTTTTCCGAAAAGGACACAATAGACATACAATAGATTCTTATGTATCCTAATTCTAGCTTATTATTTGAGATTTGATTGGCAAACATTCATCAATATAATCACCAGGAAAATTATCATGGCTAAAGCAAGTTTTATTCAAACCGAAGACTTTGAACAATTATTAATTGATTCTCTTCCATTAGTTGTTGATTATACCGCAACTTGGTGTGGCCCCTGTCGCGTGATCAGTCCCTTTATTGATCAACTGGCAGAAATGTATGAAGGTCGTGCTAATGTTGTTAAAATCGATATCGATCAAAACAAAGATAATGCCAAAAAATATGGCATTCGTAGTATCCCTGCTGTTCTCATTTTTAAAGATGGGGAAGTTGTAGAAACTCTCGTCGGTAAAGCCCCTTATGAAACTTTTAGCCAAGCCCTAGAAAAACATCTTTCCACAATGGACAATTAATAATTAACAATTACTTTTCCCTTGAAAGAGTTCGGAGTTCGTTGTGGATAATTTTTCCAACGAACGCAGTCTCAAAAGTTATAAGCTAAGACCCATTTAAACTGTATATTGTTTATTTATGTCCCACTACTTAAATAACATAAATTTCTCATGAGTCTCAAAATCACTATATATAAGCTAAACTTTTGATTTAATATGTATTACTTTTGTATTTTTAATGTCTCCCAATTTCATCTTTTAACGGCAAAAAGTATTCTCTTATACCAAAAATCTCGATTTTATTGCGAAATATTTTTAATAAAGAACGAGGAATCGGGCTTGACAAAGTTGTAGTATTTGTTTTATTATTTTTTCAATTATTCTTTATCATGGGAATATTTTGACTAATTTTTATAACTCCACACGACCATTATGAAAATTACCTTTTAAAGACCAGTCTGAATCGTACATGGTTTTCCTTTATTTGTCAAGCTGCCTAACTCCAATCTTGAGCATCTTCGGAAGTAGAACGACGATAAACATGGCCAAGATGATGAATTTGACGAGTTTTGTCTAATAATTCGGGTTCTGTCAACTGCCATTGTTGTAGAATCAAATCCAAATCCCGACGAATAGTCCTAGCACCAGGAAAATTCCCATAACGGATACGAAGTCGGGCTAATTCAACCAGATTATAGTCATCAGGGTTGCCCCCTAGAAGTTTATCAACCACCAGACGATCATTCTTTTCTTGAGGATGTTGCTGATCTTGAGGCATATCTGTCATTTTAAGATATTTTCAATAGTAGAGGGCGTAATTTCCCAAAAAGAAGGAGGAAGCTCCCAAATATTAATCATTTTATCAAAGCCTCCCGAAGCCAAAAACCGACCATTCGGACTAAAGGCTAAAGCATTGACCCAATCAGCGTGGTCACTAAAACGACGCAATAATCGTCCATCTTCCATAGCCCAAAGACGAACCCCATCATTACTAGCACTGGCTAGAATTTTACCATCAGGACTCAGAGCGATCGCCTGAATTTTACCCTTATGGCCTACCAAAGTAGAGATTAAGTTGCCTGTAGGGATATCCCATAACTTAATTGTTGCGTCTTGACTAGCAGTAATCAGGGTTTTGCCATCAGAAGTAATAACCAAACCAGTTATAGATTCTTTATGGGGGAAAAATTCCGATACTAAAGTTCTTTCACGTAAATTCCAAAATCTGACCCCACCGCGATTATCTCCACTAGCGACCAAATAACCATTAGGGTGCATAGCCAAAGAATAAGCAGGAGTACCAAAACCTTCTAATTGAAAGAGAAAATGAGGAGGGTTTAATGTCCAAACTCGTAGACCATCCAATGCCCCACTAACGACCAATTTACTATCAGGAGTGACAGCTAGAGCTAAAACATAACTATAATGGTCAAAAAAAGTAACTTTACCTTCAATAGCGGGCAAACTCCAAAAATGGATATCTGCATCTTCTCCACTGGTGACTAAAGTTTGTCCATTAGGGGAGAGAGCTACAGTTAAAATAGCGGAACTTTGGGCCCGCAGGGTATCAACTTCTTCTCCCGTTTCCACAGACCAAAATTTAAGAAATGGCTCATTTGTTCCTCCACCACTAATTAAGGTTCTCCCATCTCTACTAAAGATCAAAGAACGAATAGGAGTAGTGTGACCTATTAGAGTGTGACGTAGAATCGGGTCAGATAGAATACCTTGAGAAATTTGACCTGTTTGAGCTAAAGATGGGGTTTCTTGGGGGACTAATTGAGCATAAAGAGGAAATTGCCAACCCGTCATCATACTTATGAGGGTAGCAGCTAACAGACCTGGAGATAAGGGTTGTTTGAGGGGTTTTTCCCGATGTTTCATGACACTAAGAGCATAGACGGACACAAGGAAAGGATAAGATATTGTAACCCTAAGTATATTTAGCGACGGGAGTGATCATGAGTTAATCTAGGTAAAGGAGTTCTAGAAGAACTAGGGGGAAGATATCGTCTAGGAGTATTTTCAGTTGGTATAGGTTGAGTTTTTTGGATTTGCCACCAACGTAAAGCGACAGATAACAGAGAAATTAAGAGTCCCAAGGAAAGTAATGACCATTGTTGACCGACACCACCAATGACCGCATCTACAGTCCCAACAACTAGAATAAAGCTAGAAATAGGTTCTTTGCGGTAGGCAGTTCTTAAAAAGCGAGGAAATAGAGCATTCATTAATTTGTGGGATATTTAAGTAATAATTCTAATTTTAGCTTATCAGAAATTTTGGTTTAAAACCCCGTCCTGGAGGGACCGCTTTTGATATAATGGGTTTTCAGCCAGACCCCACCTGGATGGGAGAACCTTTGTGTACCGACGTTTTAATCGATCGCATTTTAAACTGGTAATCGCCATCTAATGGAAAAACAATTGAGTTCATCGGCAGAAAACCGCATTCTTTCGTGGCTTTTTGCTCTACTGAGGCTTTCCCGACATCTTGGTATAAAATGTATAATCAGCTACAATACTTTATATGGTGGGTTACGACGGGCCTTAAAAGTTATGAGTTTTTCATCAAAATGATAGCCGCGTCTAACCCACCCTACGAATTATAAGCTTTACTTATTTCAGAATTACTGTAACCCTAACCAAGTTAATACCCCTTGTCCGGTGACATATTCAATCACTAGGGTCAAAATAAAGCCAATCATGGCAGCACGGCCGTTTAAGCGTTCCGCGTAGTCATTAAAGCCGAATTTAGGATCTTCAACTTTAGGGGTTTGGGTGGGTTGAGTTTGGGGGTTAGTCATGTTGTCTCCTGAATCAAGTTATTTACAATTCTTTACGTTCAAGATAACACTTTGAGAGGACAAGAGGGAAGTAGGGGCGGGTTTTTTCCCAAATTCCGGCGATTCTCACAAAAAAGTCAGATAAACCCGCCCTAACAAGTATTTTTGATAAATTCGGACCTATACTTCTTGGAAAGATTAATCTCGACCGTTAATAGCAATTAAGAGTCGCAAAATAAAGATGAATAGGTTGATATAAGTCAAATACATGGATAAAGCAGCCGAGAGATACTGATCATTGCTATAAGTACGGGGCAAGATATAGAAATCTACAACAGCCGCACCCGCAAAGAGAAACACTCCTAAACCAGAAATAGCGATTTCTAACCAAGAAGGAGTATAAACCCCAAATAAAGAGAAGATTAACTGTCCTACCACCACAATGACTAAGGCTAGAATACCTAAGCTGATGGTTTTGGTAAGAGCCATCCCATCTTGGTCAGAGAGATTAGACCCGATACTGCGGCCAGCTATAAAGGCAATGCCACAACCAAGAGCTGCGATCGCTAATCCTTGAAGACCGACTCCTTGAGTTCCCAGAGCGACAAAAACGATGCCACTGAGGGTATAACCCGATAATAGACTATAAAGAGCCAATAAGGGGAGAGCGATGCTATTGTTGCCATTTTCTGCCACATTACGGGCGACAAAAAATAAGACTAACTCAAGGATAATAGCCACAATGAAACTGGGGAAAAACAGACTGGGAAAGGATTGGATAACTCCTAACCCTCCATAAGTTCCCACAGCAGTGAGGACTAAACCACCACCTAAATAAGGGAGGGCATTGGCAATGACATTAGGGCCAATCAGGTGTTGACTTTTAGCCTCAGCAATGGCTTGACGAAAGTTACTCGAATTACTCATGAGATTTCCATCGATAATTGTTTGAAGTATTACTTAAGTTTTATAGCGGAAATTGAGGGCAATCAGCTAGTAAGGAATACCGAATTTTTTGGGTGAGGGAGAGAAGTTATCAAAGATTAATGGTAATTGAGGGAACTTTGACAGAATTTGCGTATTTACTCAGACATAGGACCACCACAACTCCAAATATTTCAGTGTAATGCCGATAGTAAGGAATTTTCCTGAGAAGGAAAATAAGAAAAGATAGAGAACCAACTCTCATCATCTTGCTATTGACAAAATCTACTGTGGACTTAGGAATCATGACTATTCGATCTGCTCAATATACTAACGTTGATACTATAGAACTCTTAGTTGCTTATTTTCGTAATCCTTCCCTGGAAATACGGAATCAACTGGTAGAATTCAATAAAGGATTAGTGCGTCAAGTTGCTCATCGTATAAGTCGGCAATGTTCAGAACCTTACGAAGATTTAGAACAAATAGGTTATTTAGGATTAATTCGGGCAATTGAAAGGTTTAACCCTCATCAAGGCTGTGCTTTTAGTTCTTTTGCTATTCCTTATATTCGAGGAGAAATGTTACATTATTTGCGGGACAAAGGCAGTGTAATGCGGATTCCTAGACGTTGGCAAGAACTTTACAATAAAGGGAGAAAATTACGCAAACAATTAACCGTTAACTTAGGCTATCCTCCGAGTGATAAACAATTAGCGATCGCCCTTGGCATTGATATAAAAGAATGGAATGAGTGTCAATTAGCTCTACAAAATCGTTTACCTGTTAGCTTAGATGCAACGGTTAGTCAAACAGTAGATTGTTCTATCACTTTTGGCGATACTTTACCAGATCATCACTATCAAGCTAAACAAAAGTTTGAAGAAGATAGACTACAATTACAAAGAGCTATGAGTCAACTTGAAGAAAAAACAAAAGCCGCTATTGAATGTGTTTTTCTGAGAGAATTACCCCGCAAAGAAGCGGCTAAACAAATTGGGATGAGTCCCATGACAGTGACACGACATTTACAGAAAGGCATTCAACAATTAAGTGTTTTATTAGAACCGCAAGTGGCCTAATAAATAAATTATTATCTAATCAATAATTAAGGCAATTTTTCCTGTAACGGTAAATTCTGCATAATTCCCCGTTTGACTTTGGCCCAGTCCACCCCCACAAAAATATACCTCATCCCCTGGCTTAAATTCTTGAACCTGTGACCCTACAGCTTGAACAATACCTGCTCCATCACAACCTAAAATAGCTGGCATTTGCTCAGGATAAAAGGTTCCTCGCTGACGAATTTTGGTGTCAATGGGGTTAAGTCCAGCAGCTTTGATTTTAACGAGTATTTGCGTCGGTATGGTAATTTTTGGTTGAGAAATCTCCTGAAGTGTTAAGACATCAGGGGTTCCTGGTGCATTGATGATAATGGCTTTCATGGCTTAATTAGGGAGATTATTGTTAATTATGAATTGTCCATTGTCCATTGTCGATTGGTGAAACCTTTGTAACATCTTGTCAGTAATTTCACAGATAGCGATATAGTAAACATCAGCAGACATTTTACTTAGGCACTGTCAGTAATGCAGGTTTCATTGCGGTCTAAACCACTACTTAACTTCTTTTCAAACTCCTGGCTGATTCCTTTCAAGTATGGAGTGATGAACCTTATCACCCAAAAAAGACGACATAAACTGGGTTGGTGGTTATTGGGGTCAACGGGTGCAACCTTGATGATAGCGTGGAACTGGAAATTGGTTTTAGCCACTGCTACGGGCATCGGTTTCATGGTCTTAGTTTATCAGATGCAAGGTTGGAACTGGCAACGTCGCTGGTTCTATTGGGGTGAGTTTCTCAAAAGTTTTCAGGGTAAGTTAACCGTCGCGGCAGGAAGTGGGGGTTTAGCTGTGATAGGAAGCTATATGGCTATTTCCATTTGGTCTGAGGCCCAGAATCGTTGGTTAGCCACTGGTTTAATTTTACAAGGTTTAGGAACTTTATTAACTCTGGGATTATTAGGTTGGCAAATCTTTCATTTACAAGGCAAAAAAAAAGAAAAGCAATATCATGAATGGGTGTCAGATTTAACGGAGGTTAATCCTTTAAAACGATTAATTGCGGTGGTAAATCTGGCTAATCTTCTCGAAAAACAACAGTTAAGTTCTAGTCAGACTAAGCAACTTAGAGAATATTTTCGTTTGATGTTAAGCAAAGAAAATGAAATGGTGGTTCGTCAGACAGTTCTTAAAGGTCTACACCTAACTCAGGTTTCTGAGTTGTAGTTTTCAGATTAGCTTATGAAAATCAGTATTATTGTGCCTGTTTTAAATGAAGAAATTCTCATTGAGAAAAACTTGATTTTATTAAAATCTAACCCTAATGTAGAGATCATTATTGTTGATGGAGGAAGTCAAGATAAAACTGTTGAATTAGCTGAAAATTTGGGATTTAAAGTGTTAATTTCTTCTCAAATGGGTCGCGCTTATCAAATGAATAAGGGGGCCTCTATTGCCAGGGGAGAGATTCTCTTATTTCTGCATATAGATACCCACTTACCTCCACAATATCAGTCCATTATACAAGAGATTTTATCCGATACAAAAACCATTGCAGGCGCGTTTGAATTAGAAATTGATCGTCCAAACTTTTCTCTGTGTTTAGTGGAAATTTTAGTTAACTGGCGATCGCGTTTTTTTTCCTTTCCCTATGGAGATCAAGGAATCTTTATAAAGTCCTCAATTTTTCAAGAATTTGGAGGATTTAGTAATCTTCCAATTATGGAAGATTTTGAATTGATACAACGGTTAAAAAAACGAGGTAAAATTACCATAGCAAAAGCAAAAGTTATTACCTCTAACCGTCGTTGGCAAAAATTAGGAGTGTGGAAAACTACCCTAATTAATCAGTTAATTATTATTGGTTATTATTTAGGAGTTTCCCCTACACAATTAGCCGCTTGGTACAAACAAAAATAACCTGGGTTATGATTTTATTTTATGGGCATAATATATGGAAATACTATAGATTTTGAATTCCTGAAGGGGTGACAGGCTAGAAGCCTGTACCACAATCATTAATATTTCAAAGGGAAATACTATAAACCCAATCTTGATATTCTGGGTCTTTATTTTCCGTAATAGCTAATAATTTATCCCTTAATTTCTCCGTAATAGGACGTTGTTCGGATAAGTGAAAGGTTTCAATCTTTTTAACAGGAGTAATTTTGGCGGCAGTTCCACTTAAAAACACTTCATCTGCAATAAACAATTCCGTCTTATCAATTGGTCTTTCAAGAGTAGGAATTCCGAGATTTTTAGCTAAAGTCAGAATACTATCTCTTGTAATTCCTTCCAGGATATCTTGATCAAATCCAGGCGTAATTAATTGACCATTTCTAACAATAAATAAATTCATCCCTGTTCCTTCACAGACTTTACCCTGAGAATTCATCAAAATGGCTTCATCAAATCCCGATTCTACCGCTTCAGTTTTCGCTAAAGCAGAGGTAATATAAGCAGCACTAATTTTACCTCTTAAGGGAAAACTACGGTCTTCTTGACGATACCAAGAACTAATACGACAACTAATTCCATCGGGTGACATATAGTCTCCCATTTCTAACCCATAAACAAAGAAATCTTTCTCAATTTTGTGCAGTCGAGGTGCAATTCCTAACCCAGAAGTATAAACTAAGGGTCGAATATAAAAAGAGGCTGAAGGTTTATTTTTTTTGACAAAATCAATAATAATTTGTTGAATTTTAGCTGCGGGTAAATCATGGTTAAGAAATTTAGCACTTTGACTTAAACGTTGACAATGACGATCTAAACGAAACAATAAAATTTCTTTTGAATTCTGGGGATTAGGAATTCCTCGCATTCCCCCAAACGCTGCTGTCCCATAATGTAGCGCATGGGTAGCAATGGAAATCTTAGCATTATCAAAGGCAATAAATTCATTTTCAAAGTAAGCTATGGGCAAAAAATTAAGCATCGTTAGTTCCGGTATTCGTTATCTTTTTGGTTAGATTTTGTTTACCCTAATCCTTCTTTTATTATAAGAATAAATTAGAGCTAATTACAATCACATTTGTCCCAACCAACCGAGAAGGTTTTGTCTTTGTTCATCTGAAGGATTTGCCTTTTGTACAATTTCATAGCGACTAGGTTGGGGGTCTGCTAATTGTACGGAAAATGTTTGGAGTTCATCCTGATGAAACACTGTAATTGAAATAATATCATTAGTTTGGTAATCTTTGAGACGATCATTTAATTGGTCTGCACGAACTCGAATTCCGTCAATTGCTAGTAATTCGTCATCTGGGTCAATTCCTGCTAGTTTAGCAGGGGATTCAACTTCAACAAACTTAATAATTTCTTTACCGTTTTCTGCTTGGACTCGCATTCCTAAATAGGGGATTGGGTTGTCATCTATGATAGGTTTAAGAATTAAGCCAAAGGGGTCTAAATACTCATTAAAGGGTAATTCTTCTGTGGTATCTAGATAACGAGTCCAAAAATCTTGTAAATTAAGGTCTGCAACTGACTCTATAACTTGACATAATTGTTCTGGGGTAAAACCCATTTCTGTTTTACCAAATTGTTCCCACATTTGACGGATTACATCGTCCAAAGATCGCTTATTTTTATGCTTTGAACGAATCAATAAATCTAATAATAATGAGACTAATTGACCCTTAAGATAATAGGAAATTTGACAATTATCACTATTATTATCTCGTCGATATAGTTTAATCCAAGCATCAAAACTTGCTTCTTTTAATGGTTGAACTTTCCTACCTGGAATACTTAAAAAACGGGTAATTTCTTTGGCTAAAAGTCCTAAAAAAGTTTGATTATCATAAATCCCAGCTTTGAAAGGAATTACAAGATCATAATAGCTGGTTGTTCCTTCCGAAAACCATAGAGAGGGAGTATAATTCTCTTGTTCATAATCAAAGGTTTCTAAACCTTTAGGACGAATCCGTTTAACATTCCATAGATGAAAGAATTCATGAGCAACTAATTGAAGAAAACGGTTATATTTATCTTTATCTCGAAAGCCAAACCGAGAATAAATCAAAGAACAAGAATTTTTATGCTCTAATCCTCCAAAACCATTATTAGTTAAATGTAAAATAAACAGGTAATCATCATAAGGAAGTCCCCCATATAATTTAGCTTCTGTTTCAATTATTTTTTTTGTATCTTCAATTAACTTGTGAGGGTTAACATTTCCTTGACCCCAAATCGCATATTTATGGGGTTTTCCTAATACTTCAAATTCATAAACTGAATGAAGTCCAATTTCAAAGGGACTATCAACTAAGGTATCAAAATCACTGGCATAAAATTGATTGCTTGATCCCGATACTTTAGGCAATGCTGTACTAATATTCCATTGAAGATCAGGGACAATTATCTTAACAGTAATGGGTTGTTTTTCTAGTCCTGGAATAAAGTAAAATAAAGCTGCCCCATTAAAATAACCATGAGTCCTATCTAACTGATTAGTTCTGACAGTTAATTCATTAGCAAAAACACGATAGTTAACTGTAATATTATTAATATTTTCAGTATTAATAATCCAATGATTTTTACTAACTTTTTCACTCACTAATACTTGAGCCTGATCTGTCGATTGAGCAGAAAAATCTTGAATATATCTAGCGTATTCTCTCACTAAATATGACCCTGGTGTCCAGACAGGCATTTTTAAGTTTAAGACAGAATCTGACCAATTATTAATCTCTAAGGTGATTTGAAATAGATGGCAATGGGGATCAACCATTGCAACTTGATAATGAATGGTTGGGGTAAGTTTAGCAATGCTTGTTCTTTCAATCGTGGTAGCTTTGGTCATTGTTAGAGTTGTTTAGCGAGGTGATTAAGTTGTTTAATATTCGTCAAATATAAGCATTTATTAGCGGAATCAACTTCAAGACAGTTTTGATTTTGAAATTGATTAATACATTGTTGAAAATCTTCTAAGGAAACATCAGCAAAATCAGCAAGATCTTGATCAGGAATTTGTAAAATTTCTATGCCTTTTTCCGTTGATTTACCATAATTATCGCCTAATTTTATCAACGTTTTAATCAGTTTCATTTTAGGAGATTGCTGATGTAATTGAAGACGACGATAGAGTTGACAAACTCGCCGAACTGTTAACTGTAACATTCGATGATGTAATTGAGGATCTTTGAAGAGCATTTGTAAGAAACGTTGAGCCGAAATACTAAGTAATCGGACATCAGACAAAGAAATTACTTCAATAGACTTGATAGACTCATCTAGAATCTCCATTTCTCCTAAAAAATCCCCTTGACTAAGAATTTCTAAGGTGCTTTCCTGATAATGGTAATGAGAACGAACTTTCACCCAACCCGAAACAATTAAGTAAACAGCCTTTCCCCAATCATCTTCTGTTATGACTGTTTCATCTGGGGCATAGGTTTCTTCATCTACAATCGATAAGAGCCATTCTAGGGTTTCTGGGTTAGCTGTATAAAATAAGGGGAATAGCTCGCTAATTTCTTGAATGTCCATTAAAGGCTTGTCAGTATTCTACTGAAAAATGGGCTAGGGGATAAGGCTATTTTATTGTGTCATCACATCATAGCGGTTTTTGACGCTCCCCTGATTTATCTGGGGATTCTTAAAGTGGTTGATTACCTTATCCACTTCTGGTATTTTAGGTTAAAAATCAAGAAATATCAAGACTAAAAGCCAGGAACCAGATTAACAAAGAAACCAGATAGTTTATAATTAATTTTGGTCAACGGGTAAAATTCTCAAAACTCTCACAACTATCAAGAATTCATGACAACACTGCTTACTCAGTCTCAACCGCCTATTTCGCCTCAACTTAATGCAGACGTACGGTTGCGAGATATTCTCAAAACCCTACCTGCTGAGGTATTTGTCAAAGACCCCCGTAAAGCGTGGTTTAAGGTAGTTCTTACCCTGTCAATGGTGGGTTTAGGCTATTGGGGATTAGCGATCGCTCCTTGGTATCTATTGCCTATTTTATGGGCATTTACGGGGACGGCCATGACTGGTTTTTTTGTAATTGGCCATGATTGTGGTCATCGTTCCTTTTCTAATCGCACCTGGGTTAATGATTGGGTGGGACATTTAGTTTTTTTACCTTTAATTTATCCCTTTCACAGTTGGCGTATTCTTCATAATTTCCATCACAAAAATACGAATAAACTGGATGTTGATAATGCTTGGGACCCGTTTACTCCCGAATTTTATGAGACATTTTCGTCTTTTGAAAAATGGGGATATCAAAGATTACGGGGTAAGTTTTGGTGGATTGCTTCTGTGGTTCATTGGGCAAAAATTCATTTTGACTGGACAAAATTTGAAGGAAAAGAACGGGAACAGATTCGTTTTTCTGCCTTATTTGTTTTAATCGGTGCGGCTATTGGTTTACCTATTTTATTAGGAACTTTAGGCTTTTGGGGATTTATTAAATTTTGGTTTCTTCCCTGGTTAGGATTTCATTTTTGGATGAGTACCTTTACCTTAGTTCACCATACTTTACCTCCTATTCCTTTTAAGAAGGAAGCGGAATGGAATGAAGCGGAAGCACAGTTATGTGGTACGGTTCATTGTGATTATCCTCGTTGGGTGGAAATTCTTTGTCATGATATTAACGTTCATATTCCCCATCATATTTCCACTGGGATTCCGAGTTATAATTTGCGACTTGCTCATCAAAGTTTAAAAGATAATTGGGGTGAATATTTGTGTGAACGTCAGTTTTCTTGGGCGTTAATGAATGAGATTACCACTCAATGTCATCTTTATCATCCTGAGACGAGATATCAAAGTTTCCAACAATATTATCAGAATAAATAA
The DNA here is from genome assembly GCF_003864295.1 of Aphanothece sacrum FPU1. Lineage (NCBI taxonomy): Bacteria > Bacillati > Cyanobacteriota > Cyanophyceae > Chroococcales > Aphanothecaceae > Aphanothece > Aphanothece sacrum. The sequence goes on from NZ_BDQK01000006.1 coordinate 41,886, forward strand.
GGTTGTTTAAAAAATTAAGCGATCGCTTTTTTATAAGAGGCGATCGCTTTTTTATAAGGACAATTTCATAAACTGATGGCTCTCCCGACATCTTGGTATAAAATGTATAATCAGCTACAATACTTTATATGGTGGGTTACGACGCGCCTTAAAAGTTATGAGTTTTTCATCAAAATCATAGCCGCGTCTAACCCACCCTACGAATTATAAGTTTTACTTATCACCATAGGTACGGGAGAGCCCAAATACAACAGTTAAATCGTGCATTATTAATTGCTTTAGATTTACCTGGGCAATTAGAAGATTTTTTGACATGACTGTGTTTTCCCAATAAACAAGTGAATGATCTAGACAAATTTACGGAGATCGATTAATATGTGTTAACTGAGTAGCAAATTAATCAAATCCTATGGATAGAGTCGTTCATCAATTAGCCGTCCTAGCTACCACTACCTGCTTAGGGGTTGCCGCTTTTTCCTTTGTCTTTCCCACCAGCAAAGTCAGTCATGACCTCACTCAAAATGACCAACTTGGTTCAGTTTCTGTAGAAGTTTCTCAAACTAAATAGTTAGTCGAGGATTATATCATAAAAAGTGTGATTAGTCAAGTCCTTTTAATATTAAGATTGATTAAGAGCCACTAAGCGATATTGGACTCCTTGTTCAAAAATTCTCACCCCACCCCCTTCAGCAATAGTTTGTCTAAGGGTTTTAGGGTCAGTGACTGTGACTCCTGCTAAGTAATCGATGCCAAAATCGGCTAATTCGCTCAACCAGGGAACGGTAGGGCCTATTAAAACTAATTTGGCGTTTTTAGATAATTCTACCAAACGAGGGAAGGTTTTATTAGGGATAGAAGTGGCTGTCAAAAATACCCAATCAGATTCAGGGAGTAAATATTCTGAGGCCGTTGCGGGGAAATCTTCAGGTCCTGGTTGTAGTTCAATCACATTAATTTTCATTTCAGTTTCGTAACGAACTAACCCTGGATAACGACCGATAACAGAAACAGATTTTCCTAGCATTTGAGGGAGAAAATGTTCAAAAACGGTTAAATTCCCTAAACCTGTTGTATAGGGGAGGAGTTGAGTTTTAGCAAGTAAAGGAGAATGAGGATTAATTGCGGCATTAATAGCAGCCATAGCCACAGTTGCTTGATAATTATCCCATGAACGGAGCCAAGGGGCTATATCTTGAATCCGTTGATTAACCAGTGTACCTGACCAAGATAGGGTGCGAGTAGGAATAGCTGGACTCATACAAAGACCGATTCCTTCAGCATGACACATAGTCCAAGTTAACCCGATCAAAACTTCAGTGATTAGGGGATTATTATGACTGTAATCTAACAGTAAATCGTAAATTTTTTGTGGATTAACCATTATTTAGTTATCATGGAAGAATTGTGTAGGGGCATAATACATTATGCCCCTATAGATTGTTAGGATAATTCCTAAATTTTATAGATCTAAACCGTCATAATGTCCTTTTCTTTAAGGGCTAATAATTCATCAACTTTGGCTGTGAATTTGTCAGTAATTTTTTGAATTCCATCCTGTAAATCTCTAGATTCATCCTCAGAAATATCGCTATTTTTTTCCTGTTTACGGACATCATCGATCGCATCTCGACGAATATTCCTAATAGCCACTTTTCCTTCTTCGGCTAATTTGCTGGCTAATTTAACCAATTGTTTACGCCGTTCTTCTGTTAGAGGGGGAATATTTAAGCGAATTACTTGACCATTATTATTAGGAGTTAAGCCAATATCAGATAGAGTAATCGCTTTTTCAATTAACCCCATACTCCCCTTATCGTAGGGCTGAATGGCAATAGTTGTTGAATCCGGGGTACTAATATTAGACAAAGATTTTAAGGGAGTTTCCGTCCCATAATAATCTACCATCACCCGATCAAGAATAGCCGCATTAGCCCGTCCGGTACGAATGGTATTAAATGATCGTTGAGTAGACTCAACAGATTTTTGCATATTATCTTCAATTTCAGCTAACATCACAGAAACCTCCCACAATAGTTCCAACAGATTCACCTTTAATTGCCCGAAGAATATTACCTCGAACCGAGAGATCAAAAACCATAATTGGTATGTTATTTTCCTTGCAAAGAGCGATCGCGGTTCCGTCCATCACTCGTAAATCATGAGTGAGAACATGATTGTAAGTTAAACTATGATAACGACGGGCATTAGGATTTAGTTGAGGGTCAGAATCATAAACCCCATCCACTTTAGTCGCTTTAAAAACAACTTCTGCTTCAATTTCTGCTGCCCTCAATGCTGCCGTTGTATCAGTGGTAAAAAAAGGATTACCTGAACCGGCCCCAAAAATCACGACTCGTCCCTTTTCTAAGTGACGCATAGCGCGACGACGAATGTAAGGTTCTGCTACTTCTTGCATAGCGATCGCAGTAAGTACCCTAGTAGGAACGTTATTTCGTTCTAGGGCATCCTGCAAAGTCATCGCATTCATTACCGTAGCTATCATCCCGACATAATCAGCCGTTGCCCGATCCATTCCCGCAGAAGCCGCTTTGACTCCGCGAAAAATGTTTCCTCCCCCGACGACGATCGCTAATTGAATGCCATGACTGATGACATCTGAAATTTCTTGAGCGATATCGGCCACGACTTTGGGGTCAATGCCATAGCCTAAGTTACCCATTAGGGCTTCGCCGCTCAGTTTAAGTAATACTCGCTGGTAAGTTGTCATCCCTGTGCTGCAATGTTGTAATTTAGCCTATCATTACTGCCTCAAGAATCAGCTATATTGGGATTTTTGTCAATTATTCTCAAAATTAGTAGGGGCGGGTTTTCAACTAAAATTGAAGGTTTTAAGCCATATATTCGATAAACCCGCCCGACATCATTCCCCTAAAATTGAAGGTTTTAAGCCATATATTCGATAAACCCGCCCGACATCATTCCCCTAAAATTGCCGGTTTTAAGCCATATATTCGATAAACCCGCCCCTACGGGAATTGTAATAACGGTTATTTAAGATTAGGTGCTTTCAATGCTACATAATCTGTTGGGACAATTTCAGCTTGTTTAACTAAACTTGGAACGGATTCTCTTAACAAGGCTGTTAACTGATTGGTCGTTGCATCATAAATTTGGGTGACAATCTTCGGATATAGCCCAATTCCAATAATAGGAATCAACAAACAGCCAATAATAAAGATTTCTCTCGGTTCAGCATCAATAAGCTTAGTATGAGATACCAATTCTTCATTTTCTGGCCCGTATAACATCTCCCGCAACATGGAGAGTAAATAAATCGGGGTTAAAATAACACCGATGGCAGCTAAAAAGACAACAATTACACGGAAAGTCGTGCTATAGGCATCACTGGTGGCAAAGCCCACAAAAACCATTAATTCTGCCACAAAACCGCTCATTCCAGGCAACGCTAAAGAAGCAAAAGAACAAGTTGTCCACATAGCGAAGATCTTCTTCATCTTTTGTCCGACACCCCCCATTTCATCCAACATCAGGGTATGGGTTCTATCGTAGGTACAACCTACCATAAAGAACAAACTCGCCCCAATTAAACCATGAGAGATCATTTGTAACATGGCCCCACTGACTCCTAAAGGGGTAAACGAGGCCATACCGATCAAAACAAACCCCATGTGAGAAATAGACGAATAGGCAATCTTTCGCTTGAGGTTTCGTTGAGCAAAAGAGGTTAAAGCGGCGTAAACAATGTTCACCACCCCTAAAATGACTAAAACTGGGGCAAAATAGGCGTGAGCATCGGGTAACATCCCCGCATTCATCCGTAAGAGGGCATAACCACCCATTTTTAAGAGGATACCCGCCAGTAACATATGGGCCGGGGCCGTCGCTTCACCGTGAGCATCCGGCAACCAAGTATGAAGGGGAAAAATGGGGAGTTTTACCCCATAAGCAATGAGAAAACCAGCATAGAGGAATAATTGTAATTTCAGGGGGATATCTTTAGCCGCGATCGCACTCATATCAAAAGTGATGGTATCGCCAAAAAAGGCCATAGTTAAGGCCGCCAGTAGGATAAATAAAGAACCTCCTGCCGTGTACAAAATAAACTTGGTTGCGGCATAAAGACGGCGTTTTCCGCCCCAAATCGACAAAATCAGATAAACAGGGACTAACTCTAATTCCCAGACTAGGAAAAAGAGCAACATATCTTGTACCGCAAATACGGCAATTTGTCCCCCATACATCAACAACATCAAAAAATAAAAGAGTTTAGGTTTAAACGTTACTGGCCAAGCTGCCATGGTGGCTAAGCTAGTAATAAACCCTGTCAGTAAAATTAGGGGCATTGATAAACCATCAGCCCCCACTGACCATTTTAAGTCAATTTGAGGAACCCAAGCATAGCTTTCTACTAATTGTAGGTTAGGGTTGCTTAAGTCATATCCTGTATAGAAAGCGTAAACAATGATAGCAAAATCAATCAATCCTATCGTCAGCGCGTACCATTTGACTGTTTTTCCGTCTTTATCGGGAATAAAGGGAATAAACAGTGCGGCAACGATGGGAAAGACAATAGTTGTAGTTAACCAGGGAAAATTAGCAAGGTTCATTAGTATATCTAACTCGATCATCAATAAGTTTAGGATTAGCAACCCTTAGCCGTTATCGCTTCGCTCAAAGTCGCCAAGTCAATCTTTAGACTTCGCACTCTATCACAAACAATCTAGCAACAATTTCTTAGAGAGACTATTTGGACAATGTTAAATTTATGGTTATTGTGACAATTCATAAACTGTCACATATGCTAGTAGGTATGGTTGCTGATGCTGATAGATTATTCTTGTGTGTGAGGAGTAAGAGTGATTTGAAAAAGCCTTTGGAGTCGAAACACGGCAAGACGCCCGAAGGCTTTTCATTTTTATTTAGTTTTATGCCAGAAGCTTCGCCATAATCTCTCAAGCGTTGAATGATAAGACTGAAAACGGCTATATTATAATCAAGGATTTTTCAGTCCATCTAAAGATAAAGGTTAAAAGAATTTCATGATTGCCAACATTGAAGCTAAAGAATTATTTCGTGCTGCTTACGAAAACCGCTACACTTGGGATAAAAATTTTCCCGGATATACAGCAGATATTACCTTTAAGGTTAATGATAAGATAATGGTGGGTCAGGTTCGTGTGAACCGTGATCTCAGTACCGAAGTGTTTAACGTTGAGGATGAGGCAATTAAGGCTGAAATTGGGTCTCAGTTATGGGAAGTTGCCATTCATCGTATTCGCCGAAGTTTTGAAGATACTCACGGCAAAAATACCTTCCGTTATGGAAATACGGACGAAACAGGGGCCGTAGAGATTCTTCTGGGTGGTAAGTCAGAAGGCGATCGCTATAAACTTCGTAATAACCAGGTTTGTCATGTCCATCGTCATATTCATGGGGTGGTTGTCACTATTGATACGTTTAGTAGTCATGATACAGGAAGTGGTTATTTAGCCCATCGTTATGATTCTATTTATCATGATCCTAAAACGGGAGATGTTAAAACTCGAAAAAGTGATTTTGAAGATAATTATGACCAAATTGGAGATTATTATATCTTAACAAGTCGTATTATCCATAAAGAAGAAAATGGAGAAAATCTGATCAAAGAATTCGGATTTTCTAATATTAAATTATTGCAACCAGCCCTAGTTTGATACATAAGTAATAGGCGTTGCTGATTGATGGATACTTATATTTAGAGGCTATGTGTAGGGGTAATTCATGAATTGCCCCTGCAAAAGAAACTTTCTTAATATGAGTAAATCTTGACAATTTATTGTAAAATTCTTAAGAAAAAAGAATTGTCAATGATTAGGAATTTCTGAAATTATAGCTCTTAGATAGAAGTCAACTGATATGTTTAAAAGGGATAGGATTATTAATTTTTGCTTAGTTAAGTCGCTATCTTAAATTTTTGACTTTGACATTCATTTGTAAGGAGTAATTATGGCTACATTGCTTGAACAACTTCGGAAATTTACAATTGTTGTGGCAGATACAGGGGATATTCAAGCTATTGAAACCTTTACACCCCGTGATGCTACTACAAATCCTTCTTTAATCACGGCGGCGGCTCAAATGCCCCAATATCAGTCTATTGTAGATGATACTCTTAAAACTGCTAGAAAAGAATTAGGAAAAGTTGCTTCTACTTCTGATGTGGTTACGTTGGCTTTTGATCGTTTGGCGGTGGCTTTTGGCTTAAAAATTCTCGAAATTATTCCTGGAAGGGTTTCTACTGAAGTTGATGCTCGCTTATCTTATGATATGGAGGGAACCCTCGAAAAAGCTCGTTATTTGATTGGAGAATACCAAAAAGCAGGGGTTTCACGCGATCGCATTTTGATCAAAATTGCTTCTACTTGGGAAGGAATTAAAGCGGCGGAAATCCTGGAAAAAGAGGGTATTCATTGTAATTTAACCCTATTATTTGGCATACATCAGGCGATCGCTTGTGCAGAAGCGGGTATTACCTTGATTTCTCCGTTTGTAGGGCGTATTCTGGACTGGTATAAGAAGGAAACCGGAAAAGACTATGCTGCGGCTGAAGATCCGGGGGTTGTTTCTGTTACTAGCATCTACAATTATTACAAAAAATTTGGTTACAAAACTGAAGTGATGGGGGCAAGTTTCCGTAATATTGGAGAAATTTGTGAATTAGCAGGAAGTGATTTATTAACCATTTCTCCTGGGTTATTAGAGAAGTTAAATTCAACGGAAGAACCTTTACCTCGTAAGCTTGACCCTGAAGTAGCTGCTTCGATGGAAATTACCAAAATTTCTATTGACAAAGCGACATTTGAACAGATGCACAAAGCTGATAAAATGGCTTATGAAAAGCTAGATGAAGGTATTGCTGGCTTTACCAAAGCGTTAGAAAGTCTTGAAGAAATGCTTAAAGAAAGGCTCGCTCGTCTGGAAGGAGAAAGCACTGTACATAATGCGGCGGCGGATATTTTCCGAGTCTATGATTTAGATGGAGATGGGTTTATTACTCGTGAAGAATGGGCAGGAACTGATTTAGTTTTTGATGCTATTGATATTAACCATGATGGCAAAATTACGGCTGAAGAAATGGCGGCCAGTTTAGGTGGTGCTATTCGTTTAGTTGAAGCTTAATTGATTGTAGGGTGGGCATTGCCCACCCTACAACCGATAAATTTCTTTTCGATGTTTACATTGTAAGAGTTGTATCATTCGATTAGAATCATTGATTTCATAACGCACTCGATAATCTCCGACACGAAGACGATATTCATTATCATAACCTTTCATTTTAACTACTCCTACAGGACGAGGTTCTTTTCTGAGATATTCAATTTTTTCTAAAATACGAGTTTTAAATTCATTGGGTAAATTATCAATTTGTTTTTGAACAGATTTAGAAATAATAATCTCATAACTCATGATGCTGATGCTTTATTTTTAGCCAGATATTGATCTAAGGTTAAATACTCACCTGTTTGATATTCAGTATGAACTCCTTGCAATTCTGCTATAGTTTCAGCATCATCTTCATAAGCGGCTTCTTCTTCTTCAAATATTTTTTGTTCTAGTATTTCTAGTAGTTGACGCTTTTGTTCTAAATCAAGAGAACAAATGGTATCTGTCAAGGTTTCAATGGTTATTTTTAGGTTGATAGTTGTTACCATTTTGTTAAGCTTTAAGGATACAATAAAGGCAGATTTTAATTAATATTAAAAATAATATCACTTTATAAGTATAACTTAATTTTGTCTATTATGTCAAGTTCTACCCCAGAAAGTGTAGAGAAATTTATTGATTTTTGTGAGCAACATATTACGGGTAAAGAAACAAAAGAAGCACAAATCTTTTATTGGCCCTTGGTCGCCCGTTTAATGAGATAATTAGTCATCTAGATTATTTTAACTAAATCTGTTAACGCCTCATTAATAATCTCATCACTAACCCCTCTACGCTTTAACCCTTCAATAAACAGAGAAACTCCTTGATGACGACTTTCTAAATGATATAAAATTGCTTCTATTGGAGTTGGGAGTTCAATAGGATAATGTTCTTGTTCATATACCTCTACTAAAGTAGCTAAAATTTCTAATTTTTCCCCTGATGGTGTATTGAGTTCAGCATCAAAAAGAGATTCAATTTCTTGTAAAGCTTGTTGATAATCATTATCCGTTTTTATTGGTCGTAAATTCATGTTAATTAACCTCCTTAAATTGTAGTAGCATCTATTTTATCATACTCTTTATGAGTTCCAATAAAACGAATAAAAACGATGCCAATATCATAGCGAATATGAACAATTAACCGATAATGATTCCCTTTAATATTAAAAACTACCCGATTATTAGCAATAATACTAGCATTTTTATAGATTTTTTTTATATCAGATGGACTTTGCCAATTAGCACGAGAAACATCATCAAACCATGCTTTTAAAGGTTGTTCAGCAGAGAGATGTTTTTGTCAAAATTCCCTTAAGGTACTTCGAGCAATAATTCTCAAAATAATAACTCCTCCAATGCGTTAAAAGTTACCTCAATTCAATAATCCATTATAGATTGAACTAAACGCTTTACCCAAATCAGCACCAAAATTAAATGTAGGGGCTTAATAATTTAAGATCAAGGTGATTTAGCTATCTCAACTGATGCTTTAATTATTAACTGCTTATACAATAAAATATAGGACTTATGCAAGACCTCCAGACATAGATCAATATTATTATAGTGATAAATGAACATGAAAAAAATCCTATCAACTCTTATTTTAAGTCTATTATTAAGCATAAGCATAGCTAATTCTTGGGCTGCAGACTTGCCAGAAATCATACGACGGGGTAAACTAATTGTAGCGGTAAAAAATAACACTCGACCCCTTGGATTTTCTGATGATACTCAACAACTTCAAGGACTAGAAATTGATATTGCTCGCCGTTTGGCCCAACAACTTTTAGGTAATCCTGAGGCCATTATCTTAAAACCTGTCAATAATCAAGAACGATTACAAACAGTAATTGACGGAAAAGTGGATTTAGTCATCGCCAGAGTCACGATTAATCCCTCTCGCGCCCAATTAGTCAATTTTAGCCCTGCTTACTATTTAGATGGTACTGGTTTAGTGACGAAAAACCCCAATATTCAAGGCTTAACCGCCTTATCTACCGCCAAAATAGCCATACTTAAGTCATCCAGTACCATCGCAGTAATTCGCAGCGAACTCCCCAAAGCAGAGTTAATTGGGGTAAATTCTTATCAAGAAGCCTTAACATTATTAGAAGCGGGAGTTGTTGAGGCCTTTGCGGGGGATAATAGTATTTTAGCGGGATGGGTGCAGGAAAATTCTGAATACCATCAATTACCCGTTCGTTTGTCAGGAGAAGGGTTAGGGGTAGTCATGCCCAAAGGAGCGAAGTATGCTAGTCTACGGGGCAAAGTCAATGAAGCCATTGTCCGTTGGCAGCGATCAGGATGGTTAGCACAACGGGCTAAATATTGGGGACTCCCTTAAACTAAAAATGCTCCCAGGCACCAAGTCTGGAGCTATAGGAACGAAGCCTGCCTATGCAGACTCAAATACTAATAATTCGTCGGATAGCCCGCGCAGGCGGGCTTTGTTCCTACAGCCCAACCCTTTAGGGTTAGGGTATTTTAGAGAATGAAATAGCCTTGTCCTTAAACTATTATAATTATAATGATTAATTGGGATTTGAGCAACTATGAATGAAATTCTTCCAGTCATTTATTTATCCGGTATTGTGATTTTTTTAGGGGGAGTAGCTATTTTTCTTCTCCTACAAATCATTAAAACTCGTCGTACTGAAAACAGATTTTCTAAACTACAAGAAAAGTTACAAAAAGATAAAGGTACGGCTGAAGACTATTATGAATTAGGGAGTTTGTACCTAGAGAAAAAAATATATGTACAGGCAGTTAAACTCTTAGAAAAAGCCTTGAAAACTGGTCCAAAATTAGAGCCAGAAAATAAAGCCTTAATTTATAATGCTTTGGGTTATGCCTATTTTTGTCAAGAACAATTAGAGTTAGCTATTCGTCATTATAAAGACGCAATTAAACTGTATCCAGAATATGCGATCGCGTTAAATAATTTAGGTAATGCTTACGAAAAAAAACAAATGATTTCTAAGTCCATTGAAACTTATGAAGAAACATTAAAGTATGACCCGACAAATAAGATTGCTAAGCGTCGAGTTGAATTATTAAGCAAGCGTTTAGTAGAATCAAAATGAGTTATTTATATTTCAAATGGAAATGCTATATAGTGTTTCGATTTAAAATATAAACATTTGTGACAGGCCCTATCTTGCCTGTGACGGGCAAGATTTCCATTTCACATCCACATCTCAATTATTAATATTTTATCAGCCAAAAGGCTTGTTTTCTAATATATAAAGGATTGTCTAATTTTACTGAAGGAGCGATCATTTTGATTTCTCTCATCATTTGATTATGAGAAATCATCCAATTAGTATAATCAGAAGATTTATCGATTTTTTGATCAGGACAATATTGAGTCACTTTTGTGATAATTGTTTTAGTAATCTCAAAGATTAAAAGACATTTTTGAGGTAAAGTAATCCCTATAGATAAACGATTGTTTAATTCTGTATAAAAAGTTACAGTACTAATTTGATTAACCCCCGTTGCTAAAAGTCCCCAAAATTGGGCATTTGCTGAGTAAACTTGTTGACGAGATGCAGTATTAACTCTGGCTAATGTTTGACTTAATAAAGGGTTATTGTCAGCACTTAAAGCTTTATTTATAGTAAAAAAATTTAGGATATTAACAATAATTATAATCCACCAGACCGTCAACTTCATGTTAAACTAATTTGAACAATATTAACAAACTTTAAAACGAGTAGGTTGGGTTGAGGAACGAAACCCAACAAAGAGTTCTTATTGGCATTTCACTATCATTCAAACCAACCTACATTTATTAACCGATAACAGATGATAAAGCCAGCTTTTTAACTGATTTAACTATCACCTGATTTTGCTCATTAACATCTACTTTTAGCTGTTCTCCATCTTTAACTTGACCTAAGAGAATAGCCTCAACTAAACTATCTTCTAAACGTCTCATAATTGCACGACGTAAAGGTCTGGCCCCATAACTAGGATCATAACCTTCATTAACAACAAGTTCCTTAAACTTATCAGTCACAGTTAAAGTCATTTGACGTTGTTCTTGTAACTGTTTAGCCACTTCTTGTAGGAGAATATCCGCAATTTTAGTCACTTCAGATTTATTGAGTTGATGGAACACAATAATCTCATCAAGACGGTTAAGAAACTCTGGGCGGAAATATTGTTTAAGTTCATTATTAACTAACTCTTGAAGCCGTTTATATTGAGCATTATCTTGATTAGAATCAGTTTCAAAACCAAACCCATTACCCCCTTTTTCAATGACCTTTGACCCAATATTAGAAGTCATAATAATGAGAGTATTATTAAAGTCTACTGTACGACCTTTAGCATCCGTTAACCGTCCATCTTCTAACACTTGAAGCAACAGATTAAACACATCAGGATGGGCTTTTTCAATCTCATCAAATAACACCACTCCATAGGGATGACGACGTACTGCTTCTGTTAATTGTCCCCCATCTTCATAGCCCATAAATCCAGGAGGTGAACCAATTAATTTAGAGATAGTATGCGACTCCATATATTCTGACATATCTAACCGAATCATCGAATCATCAGACCCAAATAAATACTTCGCTAAGGCCTTAGTTAATTCGGTTTTACCTACTCCAGTAGGCCCCGCAAAAATAAAACTAGCAATAGGACGATGAGGATTTTTTAACCCAACTCTTGCACGACGTAAAGACCGAGATATAGCTTTAACTGCTTCACTTTGTCCAATAATACGTTCATGTAAATGGTCTTCTAAATAAAGCAGAGATTCTGATTCAGTTTCCGTTAATTTATTAACGGGAATTCCCGTCCAAGCTGCCACAATATGAGCAATTTCTTCCTCATCAACCACCGGAATTAAAGAATCAGGATTAATGATAACAGATGAATTTTGACCCTCTACAGATGAAGCCATTTTAGTTTGTAAAGAATGACGTAAATGAGTCCGAGATCCTGCCTCATCCATTAGATCAATTGCCTTATCAGGAAGAAAGCGATCGCTAATATAACGATCAGCTAATTTAGCAGCACTTTCTAAAGCTTGATCATCAAATTTAACCTTATGATAAGCCTCATATTCTTTGCGTAATCCTAACAAAATTTCAATGGTTTCACTAACAGAAGGTTCTCCTACCATGACACATTGAAATCTTCGTTCTAATGCCCCATCCCGTTCAATATATTGACGATATTCATCTAAAGTTGTTGTACCTAAACATTGTAATTCTCCTCTCGCTAAAGCAGGTTTTAACAAATTAGCTGCATCCATACCTCCTCCCATGTTTCCCGCACCTACTAAAGTATGAACTTCGTCAATAACTAAAATGATATTTCCTGCCTTTTTGACTTCCTCAACAATAGCTTTGAGTCGTTCCTCAAAATCACCTCTAAAGCGAGTTCCTGCCACCAATAAGCCCATGTCAAGGGTCATGACTTCTTTATTAATTAAAAGTTCGGGAATCTCCCCTGCTACAATTCTTTGAGCTAGTCCTTCAGCGATCGCCGTTTTGCCAACTCCAGGTTCCCCCACTAACACCGGATTATTTTTAGTACGTCTCCCCAAAATTTGGATGGTTCTCTCAATTTCCTTAGTTCTTCCTACCACCGGATCAAGTTTACCCTCTCTTGCTTTTTGCGTCAAATTAACGCCAAAGTCCTCTAAACGAGTTTTTTTACCTGAAGGACGTTCAAACCCTATAGGTTCATCAAAAGCAGCAACAGGGACGGGTTCTTGTTCCTCAATACGATCAATTAAAGTAGTACGTAACTCAGCAAGATCAATATTTTGTAATTTGATCGCTTTGACGGCCACCGCATCAGGATCACAAATAAGAACTAATAAGATATGTTCAGTGGTAACATAGCGATCGCCCTGTTGACGCGCTTCCTGAAAAGCCCGTTCTAGTATTAGTTTAACCATTGAGGTAAAGGGAATATTAGCCGGACTAAAACCCACCCCTTTTTTAGTGATTTTTTGAATAATATGTCTTGTTTGGGCCAATGTTAAGCCAAATTCTCCTAATACCTTAGCGGAGATACCAGTGCCTTCTCCTATTAACCCTAATAATAGATGTTCTGTCCCCACCAAATTTTGTCCCGTGCGACGGGCTTCTTCTTGGGCTAACATAATGGCTTTAATAGCTTTGTCTGTAAAGTATTCAAACATAAATTTTTAAGGTGTTGGGTTTGTTACATTTCTTTATCTTCTTCTCATACTGTATCTTAGTCCCTAGAAAGAAGCATAGTAGGGAAAGCCGTAAATAACTACGTAGGGGCGAGTTTTTAAGCACAATTGATGATTTTAATACATATATTTAGATAAACCCGGTCGTAAAAAATAATCGTTCTTGTGATCAAGATCACAGAAGATTGGGTATTCTGATCTTATACTGAATCACAGGGAAGTTTCAGGACTAACTCAACTTAACCTAAAGGTTTGGTTGAAATTCTGTGTTGTTCTTTATTGGTTTTAATTGCTTGTCTTTATTCATATTACTGACTTTTATATAGCTGAAGGTTGAGCAGCTTTAAAGGAGAAAAACAATGTTAATTGCCACTCAATTACAAAAAGACTTTGAAAATTTAGTTAGAGAGGATACCTTATTTGATGATTACTTTAAACATTGGGTTAATCATCCTGATAAGTATTTAGATAGACTAGAACAGTTATTGTTTGAAGATTCAGTAGATTTTATTAAAATTTGTCGTAATATTCCTGAAAATATTAGCTATTTTCTCAATCGCATTTGTTGTTATTTTATTAATCATTTGGGACTTGATAGACGTTTTAGAAATGACCTTTATAGTTCTTTAACTCGTCTCATTAATATTTTAGAAAATGCCGCATCCAAACCGGTTATTTCTTCTTCTCTTCAACCCTTTTTTACAAAAGTAAGAATTATTGAAGGGGAACCGGAAACCCCTACAGCTTTTGAAAGAATTAAATTGGCTGTAGACAAGTATAAGAAACTAGAAGATGATACAGAACCTAATTGGAAGCGGAAACAAAGATTAGGGCAACGTTTAATACGTTATCCTCATCTATATGGTTCTTATTTAGGAGCATCTGATAACACCACTTTTGGACAAACAACACAGGTAAGACAAAGCCAATATATTAATAATTATACTGTCGATTTACATCGTTATCTTCGTCAGGAAACGATGAAAGATAACAATAAAGATCTAGCAGATTCTTTTGCGGTAGGATCAGTAGGGAAGAATTGGGATAATCCAACTCAATTGAAAAAAGTTAATCTTTATAAATCAATTTATTACTATAAAAAAACAGAAAGTAAGTTTAAAGAAAGATCTCTTTTTGTGACAGGTCACTATGAGAAAACGTCTTTATTAGAATGTAAGTTAATGATCTATCAAGTGATTGTTAGTCTATTTCCTCCTGAATATCAAAAAGCCTTTGTTACTCAAAAACTTTTAGCTAGTCTACAAGGACAAGAAGCTAGTTATAATAATAAAAATGCTGAATTAGCTTTGATTAAAACGGCTATTGATTATTGTTTCAAATTATTAGTCATTGATGATGATAAAAATCATTTCTTTTTCATTGATATGATTAGTAATATGGGGGCTAAAAAAACTTTAAATATTTTCTTACAATTGATTCATTGTTATCCGATAGATCCTCATAGTAAAGATCAACAAGATAAAAAACAAAGAATGCTCATAGCTTTAGAAAAAAGATTAGCCATGTTATTCAAAAATTACGAAGATTTTGATGAGACTGAAATGGCCTGGCTAATTAATTTTCTGGAATATTTCCATATTGCCACTGCCTTACAATTTGATGGACTTGATCTAGGGGGAATTAAAATTCCTTCTGATGTTCTTAATGCTGGTTAAATATTAGGGTTTAATGTTATTTATTTCTGTCAATTCTTTAATAATTGTAGGTTGGGTTGAGGAACGAAACCCAACAAACCGCCCCTAATAAGATTTTAACCATATTGTGGTTCCCCCGATATCTTGCTATAGAATGTGTGTTAGAGTTACAATCTTTAAAATGGTGGGTTACGACGCGGACAAAAACTTATTAGTTTTCCCTCAAAATCGTTGCCGCGTCTAACCCACCCTACTTATAATTAAACAGAAAGTTCTAACATTCTTTGAATGGGACGTAAAGCAGCTAGACGAATAGACTCATCCATAGTAATTTCTGGGGTTTTAAACTTCATTGCTAAATATAATTTTTCTAAAGTATTCAAACGCATATGAGGACATTCATTACAAGGACAATTATCTATTCCTGGTGCTGGAATAAATAGTTTATCAGGGGTTTCTTTCTCCATTTGATGAATAATACCCGGTTCAGTAGCGACAATAAAGGTACGACTCGGACTCTGTTGAGAATACTGTAGTAATGCAGTGGTAGAACCGATATAATTAGCATGAGCTAAAACTGAAGGTTCACATTCAGGATGAGCAATAACTTCTGCATCAGGATGTTCAATTTTCAACTGCACAATTTTCTTCTCTGAGAAGGTTTCATGCACCATACAACTCCCTTGCCATAAGATTAAATCTCGTCCGGTTTGTTCCATAACATACCGTCCTAAATTACGATCTGGAGCAAAAATAATGGGGCGATCTTTCGGTAGTTGATTAACAATTTTGACTGCATTAGAACTGGTACAAATAATATCGCTCATTGCCTTGATTTCTGCACTACAATTGATGTAAGAAACCACCAAACAATTAGGATATTGGGCTTTAAATTCAGCAAATTCTTTGGGAGGACAACTATCTGCTAAGGAACAACCGGCCGCTAAATCAGGCAATAATACCAATTTATCAGGATTGAGGATTTTTGCGGTTTCTGCCATAAAATGAACTCCCGCAAAGACAATAACCTCAGCATTGGTACTAGCTGCTTGTTGTGATAGTCCCAGAGAATCGCCGATAAAATCAGCAATATCTTGAATATCAGGGTCTTGATAATAATGAGCTAAAATAACCGCCTTTAACTCTTTTTTTAGGGCGTTGATGGCAATAAACAAGTCATTAGGTAAGAAAGAAGTTGTTGAGGATTGCTCAGGGCGTACAATTGTAAACACAGTAAAAGGAAACTCCTCAAAGAATTATAGTTAATATTACCAAAAATAATAGCACAAAATCTCATTGTACCATAAAAAGTTCCGTAAGGGTTTAACAATGTTAAGCTAAGTTCGATATAAGATAATCGCTATAGAAAAGGTTTTAACAACATATCCCTTTTCATTTGTCTTGAAAAATAGATAATTATTCTGAAGTTGACTTAAATCTTATAATTACTGCTACTATTGAGAAAGTAGATATCAATTACATCTAACTAAACTTAGGGTAAACCAGGCTATTTATTGAGTTTCAAACTTCGTTGAAATTTGTTAATAAACGAAATTGAAATTCTTGTGCTACAGAACTTTCCAGGTAAAAAATAACCATGGCTAAACCCGAAAAGAATCCAACAACTGCACCTAGCTTCTTAAGAGATGCTTTTCAGTCTTATGCTCAATTTACAGTTGATCAAAAACAAGACGCTCAAAAACGAGCCTTAAAATGGCTACAAATTCATATACAATCTGACTTATCCGATCAAACTATTCTTGATCAATTTGCACAAAAATGGCGCACGGGTAAACTTTCCCCTTCCAATGCCAATGATTCACCCTTACATCTAGAAAATTTACCCCGTTCTTATAAAGGCACTGACTCTATCAATGCTCATCAAGAAGAAGCCTTTAGTTTTCTACAAGAACAAATTCCTACAGCACTGCAAGATGAGTTTAAAGCAAGATGGGAAGTTAAAAAAAGACTCAAAGTTTCTGGTGCTTCTGGAACCCCTTTAAAGATTGATGAAACAGAACCGGAAGTTTTGCAAAAAAATGATCCTGATGGAGAGGGGAAAACTTGGTATCAAGTCAATAAAGGAGATATTTATTATGTGCTTTCTAGTGAGGAAAAAGGCGATAATTATCTCGTCGTAATGACAGAAGAAATAGGTTCCGAAAATCGTAATACTTGGTATGTGTCTAAAACAGACGTTGAGATCTCTAATCTCTAATACCTTGTTTAAACTAAGTATTAGTTGGGTAACTTTTTAAGAAAGGTTTCCCAATTTTTCTAATATTTGTAGCACTTGATAAAGTTCCTGATTTGAGGTAAATAAAGCAAAAATTCGTGAAATATCGTATTCTGGAGAATCTTTTTGCATCAGCTTAACCTAGAGTAGTTATGGCTTCTGTGATAGCAGTAGACATCTTAAATAACCAACACAATTACAATTATGTTCTATTTTAGTCCAGTTCTCATGTAGAGGAGAAAGTCCTCAACTTTCTCACCTCAAACCCAATTTTAATAACAAAAACTTATCAATAATCCCCTATCACTTTTAAAATTTCTAATTTACATTCTGTTACTTGTAATAAAACTTAACAGATTATTGAGAATATTTCTTATTTGTAAACGAAGTCAAGGGATTTTTGCGCTATAGTCTAATTTTCATAATAGGATTCTGGTATTCAATTTTTCTCTAAATTGACCTCAAACCCCGATAAATTCGTGAAAAAGCTTCAATCAGTCTGGTGATGAACTCCCAAAAAATCAAAATTTAACCCAGAAAACGCCCGAAAAATTAGCTCTTTTTTATAAATTTTTGTTACGAGAAAAAAAACAAATTTGACAAAAAGTATTAAATATGTATAGAGAATTATCAACTCAAGACAACTAAAACAGTTAGTACTTAGCCACTGCTATAATTAAGATACAATCAGCAGCAGGGAAGTAAAAAAGTGCAAGCTATCCTCTTAAGCAGCGAAGAAGTTGCCAAACGTGCCAAACAATTATATGAAAATGGTATTCGTCAACAAGTAGAAACACCAGAAAATATCGGTAAAATGGTAATTATTGATATAGAAACAGGTGAATATGCCATTGATAAAATAGGCAGAGAATCAGCCCATTATCTAAGGAATAAAAACAGATTAGCTCGACTGTTTGGTATTCGGATTGGCTATAAATTCGCGGTTTCTTTCTGTGGTGATATGGAGCGTGATATTAGATGATTTCTGGGATTATCAAAAACGGATATCCATTAAGTAATTATTTTCCTGATTATTCCTGCTTATTTTTCTCTGGTTTAGAATACATTAAAGCACAGTTTTTTTGTTAATCATTGCCCTGTTAATTATACAAAAAAAAATGGCGTTGCTGATTGATGATATGATTTTTATCTCGCGCAAAGACGCATTTTAATAAAAAATATTGACAAAATACACAAGTTGTGAAGGTAAAGCAACTATCAATTATCCATTGATAAGTGTTTATGTTGTCGCCTGAACGTGATATTATTACTGCTGGTTTGCTATGGGACACTTTAGAGCATGGCTATCATGCAGAAAACAGACCTGTTGAACCATTTAACGAGTTCATCAGGGTTGTTTGCCAGTGCCAATATAAGCCAAATAACTCGATTAGCTTCATTCTTAGTCAAGGATAACCGAGTCTAATCAAAAACCGTAAACCTATGCCATTGACCGAACCCCAAACCGAAGCTACCGAGAAAATTACAGTCGCAACCGATCCCATGAAAGACTATTATCAGTTACAGCGAACCCTGCTGCTGCTGAGTTTAGGATTAACCGGAATCATCTTTATTAGCGTCTGGGTCTTCTATTCTCTGAATATAGC
Organism: Aphanothece sacrum FPU1; assembly: GCF_003864295.1. Lineage (NCBI taxonomy): Bacteria > Bacillati > Cyanobacteriota > Cyanophyceae > Chroococcales > Aphanothecaceae > Aphanothece > Aphanothece sacrum. Next base: position 60,737 of record NZ_BDQK01000006.1, read on the forward strand.
TCTAAATTATTTATTAGGAGCTTGTGTTGGTATAGTGTACTTAAAGTTACTAGCTGGCGAAGTAGAGAAAATCGGAACCACGGGGAACAGGGTTGGCACGAAAGGACTGGCTCTATTTGCTGCCATGATTATTTTAGCCAGTCGATGGCAAGAACTACACATTGTCCCAGTATTTCTGGGATTTCTGACCTATAAAGTCGCCATAATCGTTTATACGCTGCAAAGCGTCATGGCACCAGAGCCAAAACCAAACGATTAGGACACAAGGAAATCGATAATTTCCGTAATTAGACTAGGTAAATATTAGCCAATGACAATGTTAGATGGTTTGAGCATACTAAATTCCCTGCCCCTTGCTGCTTTAGAAGTTGGCAAGCACTGGTATTGGGAAATTGGCAATTTAAAATTACACGGGCAGGTATTTCTGGCCTCCTGGTTTGTCATTGTCCTGTTGGTTATTGCCTCCCTAGCCGCAAAACCAAAACAAGGTCAAATGGTTCCAGGTGGGATGCAAAACTTCATGGAATACGTCCTAGAATTTTTGCGAGACTTAGCGAAAAATCAACTAGGAGAAAAGCATTATCGACAATGGTTGCCCTTCATCGGGACATTATTTTTGTTTATTTTTGTCTCTAACTGGTCAGGAGCATTAATTCCTTGGAAACTGATTACAATTCCAGAAGGAGAATTAGCCGCTCCCACCAATGACATTAATACCACCGTTGCCTTAGCATTGTTAACCTCACTAGCGTATTTTTACGCGGGTTTGAGTAAGAAAGGACTAGGATATTTTGCCAACTATATCCAACCGATTCCCATTCTCTTACCCATTAAAATTCTAGAAGATTTCACCAAGCCCCTCTCCCTAAGCTTCCGTCTGTTTGGTAACATCTTAGCTGATGAACTGGTTGTGGGAGTTCTTGTATTTTTAGTCCCCCTATTAGTGCCATTACCCCTAATGGCATTAGGATTATTTACCAGTGCCATTCAAGCTTTAGTGTTCGCCACCTTAGCGGGTGCCTACATTCATGAAGCCATTGAGTCGGAAGAAGAAGAAGAACACGGGTAACCGTAAAATCATCTCTGGGCTAACCTAAAAAAAATAGGCAAAGATCATTTGAGCAAAAAAGCCCAAAACATAAGACAATAACAAAGAAGTCCGAGAGAAAATTCAACCGAAAATTCTGGACGACTTAGGTCTTGATCTGTTGGGAGTTCTTAACAATACAAGTCAAAACCATGTTTTGCTTGGGAACTTCGCACTCCTAAAATTTAGCCTGATCAACTTAGTTTGCAATTTTGTTCTGTCAATAAATTAACGAGGAAAAAATAAATGAATCCCACTGTTGCTGCTGCTTCCGTTATCGCTGCTGCTTTAGCTGTTGGTTTAGCCGCTATCGGCCCTGGTATTGGTCAAGGTAACGCATCAGGTCAGGCTGTTGCTGGGATTGCACGTCAACCCGAAGCAGAAGGCAAAATTCGCGGAACTTTACTTTTAACCTTAGCTTTCATGGAATCTCTGACCATTTATGGTTTGGTTATTTCATTGGTGCTGTTATTTGCTAACCCCTTCGCTTAAAACTTAATCAGATGGTAGAGACAGCATCTAGGCTGGCTCTACCGAAGAAAAGCTTTAATTAGATTGGAAGTGGATGGGTGAAAAATGTTTGATTTTGATGCAACTTTGCCCATGATGGCATTGCAATTTGTTGTGTTAGCGGTGATTCTCAATAGCATCTTTTACAAGCCATTAAACAAGGTATTAGATGAACGGGCAGAATACATCCGTAAACAAGAAGCTGATGGGCAAGAAAGGCTAACTAAAGCCAAAGAACTCGCCAAAGAATATGAAAAACAGCTAGCAGATGCTCGTAAGCAGTCTCAAGAAGTCATTGCTTCTGCACAAGCAGATGCTCAAAAAATGGCCGCTCAAGCTGTTGCTGTAGCACAAAAAGACGCTCAAGTCAAGAAAGAAACAGTAGCTCAAGAAATTGAGCAACAACGCCAAGAGGCTCTAACGAATCTAGAACAACAGGTGGATTCTTTGAGTCGTCAAATCCTAGAAAAATTACTAGGCCCTGAATTTGTAAGGTAAAAACGCCATCCGTTGACTAATAAACAGGTATGATCGATTCTTTTTTATTATTAGCCACAGAAAGCCATGGTGAGGGTGGGGCCTTAATAGGGTTCCATCTTGACTTGTGGGAAAGTAACATCATTAATCTGTCGATTCTTGTTGGTGTTTTGGTGTTTTACGGTCGTAAAGCGATCGGAAAAATTCTTAGTGATCGGCGCAGCCAAATTGCTCAAGCTATTCAAGAAGTTGAAGCAAGACAAAAGCAGGCGGCAGCAGCCTTAACTGAAGAACAAAGAAAATTAACCCAAGCCCAAGCAGAAGCCGAACGAATTCGTCAAGCGGCTCAAGAAAGAGCCAAAGTTGTCGCGGCTGAAATTGCCGCCCAATGTGAACGGGATGTTATTCGTCTTAGAGACAGTGCCGCCGCCGATTTATCCTCCGAACAAGATAGGGTAATCGCTCAATTGAAAAAGCAAATTGGTCAAATGGCCGTAGTTAAAGCTGAAGCTCAACTCAAACAGCAGATTGATGATACGGCTCAACAACGCCTAATTGATCGCAGTATTGCTCAGTTAGGAGGTTAATTGTGAAAGGTTCACTTTTTAGTACACAAGTTGCCGAGCCTTATGCTCAGGCACTGATGTCTTTAGCTCAATCTCAGCAAAGCATAGAGTCTTTGGGAGAAGATTGTCGTTCTCTGCTGGAACTCTGGAACAATTCTCCAGATTTACGGGAGTTTATCAATTCTCCAGTCACTAACGAAGAAAATAAGAAAGCGGTACTCAGACGGGTACTTGGCGATAATGCCAATACCTATTTGACCAATTTCATTATGCTTTTAATTGATAAACGGAGACTGGTTTACTTACCGGAAATTTGCCAACAATATTTGGCTTTACTACGGAAATTGACCAATACGGTCTTAGCTGAAGTTAGTTCTGCTCAGGCTTTGAGTGAAGAACAACGTTCAGCCGTTTGTGAAAAGATTAAACAATTGACCCAAGCTCAATCAATTGAGTTACAAACCACGGTTGATCCCGACTTAATTGGTGGGGTAGTGATCAAAGTTGGCTCACAAGTCTTTGATGCTAGTCTTCGCGGACAACTGCGTCGTATTAGTCTTAATCTCGGTGGTGCCTCCTAAGCTAAAACCAATTTAAAATGGGTTTTGGCAAGGCAAAAAGCAAAAGGCAAAAGGCAAAAGGAAAGCTGATTTTTTTCCTGACATTGCATCTTATAAAGTTTAGATGCGCCTAAGTTTAAGACAGTTCTACTGTTAACTGACATCGTTTTTCTCATATCCATTTAATCTCTAAACAGATCAAACTATGGTTAGCATCAGACCTGACGAAATTAGCAGCATTATTCGCCAGCAAATCGAGTCCTACGACCAAAGCGTTCAAGTATCTAACGTAGGCACTATTCTACAAGTTGGGGATGGAACTGCCCGCATTTATGGCTTAGAACAAGCTATGGCAGGAGAACTGCTCGAATTTGAAGATGGAACCGTCGGTATCGCCCTCAACTTAGAAGAAGACAACGTGGGGGCCGTTTTAATGGGAACTGGTTTCGGTATCCAAGAAGGAAGTACTGTTAAAGCTACAGGAAAAATTGCTCAGGTTCCTGTGGGCGATGCCATGATCGGTCGCGTGGTTGATGCTTTAGGCCGTCCTATTGATGGCAAAGGAGATATCAACACTAGCGAAACTCGTTTAATTGAATCTCCTGCCCCTGGTATTGTCGCTCGTAAGTCGGTGTGTGAACCCCTGCAAACAGGCATTACCGCTATTGATGCCATGATTCCTGTGGGACGGGGACAACGGGAGTTAATCATTGGTGACCGCAAAACCGGAAAAACCGCGATCGCCATTGACACCATCATTAACCAAAAATCAGAAAATGTTATCTGTGTTTATGTAGCCATCGGTCAAAAAGCGTCTACTGTAGCTCAAGTTGTGGGAACTCTCCAAGAAAAAGGAGCGATGGACTATACTATTGTGGTAGCTGCTAACGCTAATGACCCCGCCACTTTGCAATATCTTGCTCCCTACACAGGGGCGACTATGGCGGAATACTTCATGTATAAAGGCAAGCATACTTTGGTTATCTATGATGACCTTTCTAAGCAAGCTCAAGCTTATCGTCAGTTATCCTTACTGTTACGTCGTCCTCCCGGTCGGGAAGCTTATCCTGGAGATGTGTTCTATATTCACTCTCGTTTATTAGAACGGGCGGCTAAACTGAGTGATAAACTCGGTGGTGGTAGTATGACGGCGTTACCGGTAATTGAAACCCAAGCTGGAGACGTATCTGCTTACATTCCTACTAACGTAATTTCTATTACAGACGGTCAAATCTTCCTCTCTAGTGACTTGTTTAACTCAGGTTTCCGTCCCGCTATTAACGCAGGTATTTCTGTGAGTCGGGTAGGTTCAGCCGCTCAAACCAAGGCTATGAAACAAGTAGCTGGAAAACTGAAACTAGAATTAGCTCAGTTTGCTGAACTTGAAGCTTTTTCTCAGTTTGCCTCTGATTTAGATGCAGCTACCCAAGCTCAGTTAGCGCGAGGACAACGGTTACGTCAAGTGTTGAAACAACCGGAAAATTCTCCCTTAGCTGTTTGGGAACAAGTGGCTTTATCTTATGCGGGACTTAATGGCTATCTTGATGAAATTGCAGTAGAGAAAATAACTGTCTTCTGTGCTGGACTTCGGGAATATATCAAAACCAGTAAGGCCAAATATGCAGAGATTATTGACAGTGATAAAAAACTCACTGATGAAGCAGAAAACCTGCTCAAAGAAGCCATTAAGGAATATAAACAGGCTTTTGCTGCGTAATTAGGTGGAATAGTTAGCCGTCAATGGTTAGTTGTCCCTCTTAAGATATTGGATAACTGACCATTGATTATTTATAGAACTTAGGCAATACTAACCTGAATTGTGTTTTTTAGGGCAATTCATGAATTGTCCCTACGCCGTAAAGTCTGTGCATAACTCCTGATTTATCAATCACGCTCCCGAACTGATCCCTAAACATTATGCCTAATCTTAAAGCTATCCGCGATCGTATCCAGTCGGTCAAAAATACCAAAAAAATTACTGAAGCAATGCGCTTGGTGGCTGCAGCTAAAGTACGCCGCGCTCAAGAACAAGTAATTGCTACTCGTCCCTTTGCTGATGCGTTAGCCAATGTTCTCTATAATTTACTGAATCGTCTACGTTTTGGCGATGTTAATCTGCCTTTGTTACAACAGAGGGATGTTAAATCTGTCGCTGTTGTGGTTGTTTCTGGCGATCGCGGTTTATGTGGGGGCTATAATGCCTATATTATCCGTAAAGCAGAAGAACGTATTAAGGAATTAAAACAGCAAGGTTTAGATTATCGTTTGATTACTATTGGACGCAAAGCCACTCAATATTTTTCTCGTCGTCAAGCTCCTATTGAAGCAAAATATATCGGATTAAATCAAATCCCAACGGCGGATGATTCGGGAAGTATTGCTGATGAACTGCTTTCTTTATTCTTATCAGAGACAGTTGATCGGGTTGAATTAATTTACACGGGTTTTGTCTCTCTGATTAATTCTCGTCCTGTGGTTCAAACTTTGTTACCCTTGACCATTCAGGGGTTAGAAGTGGAAGATGATGAAATTTTCCGTCTCATTACTCGTGACGGTAAATTACAAGTGGAACGGCAAGCTGTAACTCAATCAGTTAGTAGCTTCTCCCAAGATATGATTTTTGAACAAGATCCTGTGCAAATTTTAGATGCTTTATTGCCTCTGTATGTTAACAACCAGTTACTCAGAGCTTTACAAGAATCAGCCGCTAGTGAATTAGCCGCTCGGATGACGGCCATGAGTAATGCCAGCGAAAATGCAGGTGAACTGATCGGTACGTTAACTTTATCTTACAATAAAGCTCGTCAAGCGGCAATTACTCAAGAATTGCTTGAGGTTGTATCGGGTGCTAATGCCTTGTAATTAAGTCCCTGACAATTTTAGAATTTAAATCTCCCCATCTAAATCAGAAGTTATAGATGGGGACTCATTTTTGCCCACAAGTGGGGCAAAGATTCTGTTTCTTTGTTAAAAATTCGCTATAATTATGATAAAATTATGAAAAGAGCATCATCATGTCTGTTCCAGTCAATCAACAGAGTTTGCCTGAAGCCCACCGTAGTATTAAAATCCCTACTGACAAAGGGTTCTGGCGTAAAATGCTTGCTTATGCGGGTCCTGGATATCTCGTCTGTGTGGGATATATGGACCCTGGTAACTGGGCAACAGACATCGCTGGAGGGGCTAGATTTGGCTATACGCTGCTGAGTGTGATCTTACTCTCGAATCTGATGGCGGTCCTATTACAATCGCTTTGTGTGCGCTTAGGGGTAGCAACAGGACGGGATTTAGCCCAGGCCTGTCGAGACTATTTCCCCTCTCGTATTAATTTTATCCTGTGGGTGCTGTGTGAAATTGCTATTGCAGCTTGTGACTTGGCAGAATTATTAGGAAGTGCGATCGCCTTACAACTTCTTTTCGGTATTCCTTTGCTTTGGGGAGTTTGTATAACTGCCTCAGATGTCATGGTTTTATTGCTATTGCAAGGGAAAGGGTTCCGCTATGTGGAAGCGTTAATAATTACCTTAGTCGGAACAGTTGGAATCTGTTTTTTTGCGGAAATTATCTTTTCTCAACCAAATATAACCGCAATTTTAGGGGGTTATTTACCTACTTCAGAGGTGTTGAGAAACCAAGAAATGCTCTACATTGCGATCGGTATTTTAGGGGCGACGGTGATGCCTCATAATCTTTATTTACATTCTGCTATTGTACAAACTCGTGCTTGGCAACCAACCTCGGAAAAACGGTGGGAAGCCATTAAATTTGGCACCATTGATTCAACGATCGCTCTTTCTTTTGCCTTATTTATTAACTCAGCAATTTTAATAGTTGCGGCGGCTACATTTCATTTTACTGGTTATCATGATGTTGCTGAAATTCAAGATGCTTACAGATTACTTACTCCCTTATTAGGGGTAAGTGCGGCCAGTGTAATCTTTGGTTTAGCCTTGTTAGCATCTGGACAAAGTTCTACATTGACGGCGACTTTAGCTGGACAAATTGTCATGGAAGGCTTTCTTCAGTTTCGTTTACCTCCTTGGTTACGTCGTTTAGTCACGAGATTATTGGCCATTATTCCTGCTTTAATTGCTATTATTTTTTTTGGTGAAAGAAGTACGGGAACTTTACTTATTTTTAGTCAAGTAGTGCTAAGTTTACAGTTATCTTTTGCTGTGATTCCTTTAATTATGTTTACCAGTAACCGTCGCCTGATGGGAGAATTTGTTAATCCTACTTGGTTAAAAGTTTTGTCAAGTGCAGTCGCTATAATTATTGTTGGTTTAAATACTTGGTTGCTTTTACAAACATTCCTCGGCTGGTTTAACCTATAATTTAAAACGCATTTAAAATGCGTTTTACCAAGACAAAAGGGAAGAAGTATCAACAATTATCTTTTTTGCCACAAGGTTTAATAGAGGATTTCATCAACATTTTCAGCGTAGTTAGTAATGATTTTACTCTGATTATCATCCTTAATAATATAGTTAGAATCAGGTTCAGCATTATCAATCTAGATAATTAATGAAGTCACTTAAGATTGATTTTAGTCAATCTCAGGACAAAAATTAGGAGCAGATTATAGGGGTCAACGGCCGTTAACCCCGTCAAGAGTTATTGTCCTTGATACTTCCGAATCAACTGAAGTTCAATATCAGCACTCTCTAAGAGTTCCTTCACCACATCATCAGTCAACATTCCTGCTACTTGGATAATGGTAGCAATACCACCTGTCCAACCTGTTTGGTGACTCGCGCCAATACCAGTTCCATTGTCCCCATGAAAATACTCATAAAATAGGATCAAATCTTTCCAGTAGGGATCATTTTGGAATTTCTCAGCAGTCCCATTTATAGGACGCTTACCATTGCCATCCTTGAGGAAAAGGCGAGTCAGTCGTTGAGCTAGTTCCCGCGATACTTCAAATAAGGTCATATAGTTTCCTGAACCTGTGGGACATTCTACCTTGAACTGATCACCATAAAAGGCATAAAGTCGCCGTAACGCAGCCACGAATAACATATTAACAGGCATCCAAACAGGGCCGCGCCAGTTAGAGTTACCCCCAAACATGCCCGTATTAGAGTCTCCTGGTACATAATCTACTCGAAATTCTTCCCCCCCATGATGAAAGACAAAGGGATGATCCGCATGATAACGGGAAAGAGAACGAATACCATAAGGACTGAAAAACTCGTTTTCATCAAGCATCCGTGCCAACACCTTACGCAGTTTATCTTCAGTAAACACTGATAGCATATAGCGACCGGCTGCCCCTTGTTTATCAGGGATGTGTATATTCTCAATCAAATCAGTATGACGACTCCAAAAAGCCTCAGCCCGCTTATAGAAATTGGGTAATTTGGCGATATCATCCCCATTAAAAATAGCTACAGCCGCTAGAGGCAATAATCCCACCAACGATCGCACTTTCAGACGCATAGCTGTTCCATCAGGAAACTTTAATACATCGTAGAAGAACCCGTCTTCTTCATCCCACATTTCATCTTGGTTTTCACCAATGCGGTCCATCGCCCCGGCAATCCACATGGTATGCTCAAAAAACTTACTGACAAACTCCTCATAGAGAGGGTCATCGAGGGCAAGTTCTACAGCAATGCGTAACATCTGTTGACTGAAAAAGACCATCCAGGCTGTTCCGTCTGCTTGTTCTAAACTTCCTCCTGTGGGTAAGGGCGCACTACGATCAAAGACTCCAATATTGTCCAGTCCTAAAAAGCCCCCTTCAAAAGCGTTGTTACCGTCGCTGTCTTTGCGGTTCACCCACCAGGTAAAATTAACTAATAATTTAGAAAAGGCATACTTGAGGAAATTTAGATCTCCTTTACCCCCATTGCGGGCCTTATCCATCAAATAAATTTGCATGGTAGCATAGGCATGAACGGGGGGGTTCACATCGCCAAAATTCCACTCATAAGCCGGAATTTGACCATTCGGGTGTAAATAGTCGTTGCGTAACATCAAGTCTAACTGTTCTTTGGCAAACTCGGAGTCAACGATCCCCAAGGGTAACATATGAAAAGCGAGATCCCAAGCGGCAAACCAGGGATATTCCCATTTGTCGGGCATGGAAATAATGTCATCACTGTACATATGGAACCATTCACCGTTGCGAATCTTTTTGCGTTGTTCTGGCCCCAATAATGGGTTAATATTATGTTCTTCTAACCATTTATCTACATCATAGTAGAAATATTGTTTTGTCCACAACATCCCCGCTAAAGCTTGACGCATCACATTGACGCGATCGCTATCAGATTTAATAGCTGGAGGGGTAACAGAATCATAGAAAGCATCAGCTTCTTGTAAACGACTCTGAAACTTTGTCTCAAAGGTAGCAAAAGGTTCACCGATTTCGCTAGGGGCTTTTTTGGTCAGACGTAAACAGATCACCTCAGTTGCGCCAGCTTCTACAGTTAAGTGATAATGGGGAGAGCATTTTGTCCCTGTTTGATTGTAATTTATTCCTTCGCGTTGTCCATTAACAATGTAGTTATTGATGCCATCTTTGACGTACTTAGTGGGATTTGGCACACCGAACAAACGGGAATTATTGGTTTCATTATCAGTGAATAATAGGGGAACGGTTCGGTCACAATAGAGATAATAATCACTCAGTAATTTTTGGAATAAGTGATCAGTATGATGAGTTTGGATCACCCTATCTTCTACTTTTTGTATTATGGGTTTAGAACCACCATCGGCCCAAGACCAAGTATTACGGAACCACAAAGTAGGCAATACATCAATTTCTGCTGCTTCTGGCCCTCGATTAGCAACACTAATTTTAATTAAGATATCTTCTGTATCGTCCTTAGCATATTCCAGAAAGACATCAAAATAACGATTGTCGTCAAAAATACCTGTGTCGAGTAATTCGTACTCTAACTCATGCTTGCTACGTTGTTGATTAGTTTTGATTAAATCTTCATAAGGATACTCTGCTTGGGGATATTTGTACAAATACTTCATGTAGGAATGAGTCGGGGTACTGTCAAGATAAAAGTAATATTCTTTGACATCTTCTCCATGATTTCCTTCACTATTTGTTAACCCAAATAATCTTTCTTTGAGAATAGGATCTTTCCCATTCCATAAAGCTAAGGCAAAACAAAGAACTTGATGATCATCACTAATACCTCCTAGTCCATCTTCTCCCCAACGGTAAGCACGCGATCGCGCTTGATCATGAGAGAAATAATTCCAAGCATTGCCATCATCACTATAATCTTCTCGTACCGTCCCCCATTGTCTCTCGCTTAAGTAAGGGCCCCATTTTTTCCAAGGCAAATCATCACCAACTGACTGAAGACGTTTTTGTTCTGCGCTCATACAATTGAATCTTAATTTTGAAGGAAACTAGTTTCTAAGCCAGAATTTTATCCCCTAAATTCGCCCTAAGGACTATTTTCAAAGATTAATTTTATAATCCCAATTTTCTAGGAATAGCTGATGATTATTAACGGATTTAAGCACGTTTTTTGGGCAAATTAGGGGTTTGCTTTGGTGGAGATGTTCCTCTTGATGAAGCATTATCATATAATTGCTGACGACCATTACGAATAACGGTTAACATCTCACCTAGTTCATCTTCTAAACGAGTCAGAACCCGCTCAGCATATTCATTAGCCCCTTCCTCAAGTTTTTGACATTCGGCTAAACTTTGTTGACGTAATTGTTGTATTTCATTGGTTGTTATTTGACGCAGTTGTTCAACTTCTCCAATAGTTTGAGACTGAATAGTCTCACAGTCATGTTGTACTTGTTGTCGTAGTTGGTTCGCTTCTCGTTGTGCTTGTTGAATAATTCCTGACTCATCTAAAATCTGGGCCGCCTCTTGTTGAGCAGATTGAATAATACGCTGTGCATAACCTTCAGCTTCGGACAAGATTTCTTGTTCTTGTTCCAAAACCGCCAGAGCTTTTCTAATGGCTTCAGGAATTCTATCCCCAATAATCTCTAGTTGATCGAGTAACTTTCCTTCATCCACTATCGTCCATTGAGTTAGAGGAATATGAAAACTATCATAAATAATTTCTTGTAAACGAGCTAACTCTTGTTGAATATCAAAATCAACCCCTCGGCCCTGGGTCATTCCTTGTTGATTGTTAGCTGATTTATTGGGGCTAGAGGAATTTCGGCGTACCATAGACATCAATTTAGTCGATAATAAACAGTATAGATCGCTGGTGAGTTAACTGTAATATAGATAAATATCTTTAGCCACATTTTCTGGGACTAAATGAGAAATTGGGCCGCCAAACTGGGCGATTTCCTTGACGGTACTGCTACTTAAGAAACTATATTCTTTATTGGTGGCTAAAAACACGGTTTCTATCTCTTGTGAGAGAGTTTTATTAGTATGGGCCATCTGAAGTTCTTTCTCGAAGTCGGATAAGACCCGTAATCCTCTAAGCAAAACTCCAGCATTATGTAATTTAGCATAGTCTATCGTTAATCCGGTAAAACTATCAACTTCAATGTTTTTCCACTTTTGGGTACATTCTCGAATTTGTTCGACTCGTTTTTCGAGGGTAAATAAGGGCTTTTTATTGGGGTTACATAATACTGCTACAATAACTCGTTCAAATAAAGTCACCCCTCTTTCAATGATATCAAGATGACCGAGGGTAATAGGATCAAAACTACCAGGATAAACTGCAATCACAATGTTGAGGAGTCACTAAGGTTTACTTGCCGTATTATATGACTATATTTTCGTATAACGTTTACGATACTTGTAAAATTTGCTAATTTTGCATAAATTAGGACTTACGCAAGGACACTAAAAGTAGGATGTGTTCCCAACGCATCCCACTATCTATGGCGTATTTAACTATTTTTTGCGTAAGTCCTATAAATGTAGGTTGGGTTGAAGCATAGTGAAACTCAAGAAAACCCCTCTGATTTCTATCTTAAATGTCTGATTTCTATCTTAAATGGAGCAAGCCGTAGTGAGATGCGTTGGGAACACATCCTACCTATACAATCGGGTAGGGTGGGTTAGACGCGGCTATGCTTTTATTGAAAAACCAATAAATTTTAAGGCGCGTCATAACCCACCATCTTAAGTATTGTAGCTCCGACCAAAAAATCAAATTACAGCAAGTGCTTTGACCTTTGCAATCTTATCGGAACTCAATCCTTCTAATTCTCCAAGCTCTAACCAATGTTCTTTCACTAATTGAGCAAAGACAAAAATTAACATCGAACTACGAAAATCATATTTACCATCCAGGTCATGTCTTCTTGCACTAAGAAAATCATGTAGTTTCCATAGTTCATCTGGATTTGTCGCTCCTTGCGCTTGTCGTTGTACCTCTGCCATCATTGAAGCAACTTCTCGACGATAAGCTATATCAAAAGCAGTCTGGGCAATTTTTTCTTCTCTGGGCGACCATTGAGTTTCTGTAAGGGGCATAGTCAACATTAATAGTTTTTTAAATTGTGAGAGAAGGTTACATTCCTTCATATAAGTAAAAATTATAATGAATATTTGGTTCCAGTAACTAGGGCATTTACTCAGAATCCCTCAGCCAACAGAGGGCTTTAACCTCATCTAATCCTTATATAGCCTGGGTTTTAACCCGGTGAGATTAATTATTTAAAATTTGTTAAGTTTTTGCTGGGTGTAGAAATTTGATCTAGTTTGAGGTAGTTGGAACCAAGGAATGTCAGGAAAGGCGTGATGTTCTTCATGATATGAGCCAAAATGATAACAGGTGAGTAATGACCAGCAATTGCCTAAAAAATTACTGGGTTGCTTCCGGTTTTGCCATGAATTTTCTTGGCCATGAGGTAAATATGTCCCAAAAAAGAAAAGCTGAACTGAACTCAAGACCAAAGGAACCAGGAAGAAGATAAATAAATTTAAGTAAGCAACATTAAACCAAGCATGAACAGAGACAGAAAATAGAGTAATCTTCCCTATAAATTTAAAAAATTCGGCAAGAGAAAAGTAACCTCGTAGGAATTTATAATACCAAAAAATCGGGTGAGAATGGACTCCATCATGAAAGTCAGGGTCGCCAATTTGTGCCGGGTTTAAATGATGTTTTCTATGATTTTTTTGACACTTTTCATAGGACAAAGAAGCATAGAGATTAACCGCTAATTGACCGATTCTCCTATTTAAAACCAGATTGTTACGAACAAGATTGCCATGGATGGCATCATGAGCCAAAATAAATAAGCCTGTATGTAGAAAAGAGCGACATCCTATTCTTATGGCGATCGCACTCAAACTCATTTTACTCAGGGGAAAAGCCATGAAGTAAAGACCACTGGTCAGCCATAATATAAGAATTGCGATCGCTAAATATAGACCCAAATATGATGCGTGTTTTTGTAATACCATAATTTCCTTGTTCGGAGGATTAATATATCCAAAAAGAGCGTCCCCTATGAGGACGCTCTCATTTGCTGTTAGTCGCAAAATTTAGAGATATTTCTGTTAAATTGTTGAGAAAAAACTCTATTTACGAACTAAGTTTAAAAGTTCTTTAGCAGATGCCAATAAATCAACGGCAACAAAGAATATTTTGCCATCAGGATTTAACAGAAAACGCCAAGAAATATTCATCCCCACATTTGCACCAAACCAAGGAGTCTGACAAGTTCCTGTTACCTTAATTTGCACGAAATCATCATTAGCTGGTTCAATAACACCCCGTTCAGGTACGAGTTTAAGATTTTGACATTCTTCTCGGAAGAAACGCAGTACAGATTCTTTGCCAACAATAGGACGTTGGAAAGGAGGTTGAATCGCACCATCTTCTGCAAATAATTGAATCAGAGCATCAAAATCATTAGCATTAAGATTGCTCATGTATTGAATAATTGTGGGATTATCAACACCTTCAATTGATACTTTTTGACGTTCAGAAATTTGTGTGGGGACAACAACGGGTTCTGATACACGCTGATAACCCTCAATTTTTTTCGGGTCATAACCCATGTCTACTACGGCATTTCTCAAAACGGTGATTTGCTGTCCACCTTCAAGACTAGAAATTGTTGCAAGAATAGCAGAAGCATTAGCAGAAAGTTGATAACCTGAAGGAATCGGAGCAACAAAACCTTCTTCCATCCATTCACCTAGACGATACCAAAAGCCTAGTTTAATGTTGGGAGACCAAACTGCATAAAGACGGTTAATGGGGGTATCGATCCGGTTTGCTAGATCGCACATGGTTTGAGATTGTTCTACGAACGACATCCCTTTGATCTGTGCTAAGGTTGATTCAGCAAACTGAAGATTAGCTGCACCAGGAGCGGCAACGGTAATGGTTTTTCCCATCTCTAAGTAAGCAAACCAAATTAAGGCCAGTTGATCTTCGGCACTGAGTTGGACGAAACGGGCAGTTGTTGCTGGAACGACATCTGCCGCAAGGGTATTTGAAAAAATATTACGTGCTGTATCAATTGTATATGGCATAAAGTCCCTATTATGATCCTTAGTTTGAAATGAGAAAAGGCTTTTCTTAAAATCCGAGCCTTATCACTACACAAATCTTAACATATTTAGTGACCATTCCCAAAATCAGGCAAAAGTAAATACAATATTACCTAATATTATGGGTTTTATTAATTTTATTTATAACCCCAATAATTGTGCGATCGCGGGTAAAATTCTATTACATTCTTCTATTAATTTTGTGGCAGTGGGTACAGCAAGAACGATTCTTTTGAGTGCCTTTGCAGAACTTTTTGCTAACTTTTTCAGGTTACTATCTTCTACATTTAAGATAACGATATAATGGGATGAATAAAAGTTGTTTATTAATACAGGAAAAGGAACAGTTAGAAAATATGGATTTATTATAGTGTTTTAAGTTGTCGTAGGGGCGGGTTTTTGCCAAAATCTTTGATTCTCACCAGTATGTTAAATAAACCCGCCCTGACACCATAATCATACCGTAGGGGCGGGTTTTTGCCAAAATCTTTGATTCTCACCAGTATGTTAAATAAACCCGCCCTGACACCATAATCATACCGTAGGGGTCAACGGCCGTTGACCCCTACATTTGATATTAATTACGAACAATTAGGGCAATATAAGATTAAGTGAAGCTCCTGAACTTCCGTAGGGGCCTAACACTGTTAAGCCTTTACGTCAACTCCTAAAAATAAGTTTATTTTTTGCAATAAACTGTTACATTATAAAGCAGTTCATTTTTCATTTAAGGGCATAAGCCATTAGGATGCGCTAGAATCCCATGAGCAATCCATCCTCATCTACTCAACCGACCGACCCAAACGCAACAGAAACCCCATCTACCGAACCTAAACCCAGTTACGTCAAACTAGCCATGCGTAACATGGTAAGTAAGAAAGGCATCTCCCTGAAACACTTTTTCTTAACAACAGCAGGTTTATTAGGGTTTTTGGTTGGCATTTCCTATTTAACCCGTTAAAATGTGGCTGTAATGCTATCCTCTGAAACTTCCACCGTGATATTTGACCTCAATGTTCAAGAGGTATTTACCCTAGATATCGCCCCTGAATCCCAGGAGTGGAAAATTTCCGCCGAAACTTGGCAGAAATGGTTTCAAACTTGGTTAGAATCATTATTAAACCATCTTCCACCCGCTCCATCCTATGAGTTAAGCTTACGATTAACTGGAGATGAAGAAATACAGGCATTTAACGCCCAATATCGGCAAAAAAATCAACCTACCGATGTATTAGCTTTTGCTGCCCTAGAAGTAGATGTTCCCAACCCCTTAGATACCTCAGAACCTTTATACTTAGGGGATATAGTCATTTCTCTAGAAACGGCCCACCGACAAGCCGAACAACAAAGCCATACTTTAACCATAGAACTCGCTTGGTTAGCGGCTCACGGCTTACTTCATCTTCTCGGTTGGGATCATCTTGATGATGAAACTCTAGAAGAAATGCTAGGAGAACAAGAAACTTTGTTACAAAATATTCATGTATACAGCAACAGTTGTCAAAATACTGTTCAATTTGAACAGAATTCCTAAGAAAAATTAACTATTGTGTCATCAAAACATTAAATTATGAAAGCCCCTTTAACAATGACTCAAGCTTCTGTGAATATGCCCTCCACTGCTTTATTTCCCCCTAGTTCTGCCTTCAGAACCAATAACCGACTCTCTGAAACCCCTATCCCCACCTCAGAATTAACATTAGATAATAGACGTTACCCCGCTTGGCAGATAGCACCTAACCTATTAGTAAGTTTTAAGTATGCCTGGGCGGGGATTTCTTATGCCTTCCTGACACAACGAAATTTCCGAATTCATACCATTATGACAGCTACAGCCATTAGTTTAGGGCTATTTTTACAAGTTAATGGAGTTTCCATGGCTATTGTCTCCCTAACCTGTGCTTTAGTCATGGTTTTAGAATTATTAAATACGGCATTAGAATCAGTAGTTGACTTAGCCGTTGGTCAGTCTTACCATGAATTAGCTAAAATTGCTAAAGACTGTGCTGCTGGAGCCGTAATGATATCCGCGATCGCGGCTTTATTAGTAGGAGGGTTTATCTTATGTCCTCCCTTAGTAGCGTTAGCTTTTGCCCTATAAGTTTCAAGGTTTGCTTAACCATCCCCAAGGAGATCAGCATTGATTCTGGTTATTGATAATTACGACAGTTTTACATACAATTTAGTGCAGTATTTAGGAGAATTAGGCACTGAATTAAAAGTTGCCTCAGAGATTCAAGTCTATCGTAATGATCAGCTTGATATTGATAAAATTCTCTATTTGAAACCCGATGGGGTAGTTATTTCACCAGGCCCTGGCCGTCCCGAAGATGCCGGGATTTCTTTAAGCTTAATTGAACAATTAGGTTCCAATTTACCCATTTTAGGGGTTTGTTTAGGGCATCAAAGTATTGGTCAAGTATACGGCGGAAAAGTTGTCTCGGCCCCGATTTTAATGCACGGCAAAACCTCACCTATTTATCACAATAATACCGGAGTTTTTGCTAATTTAGATAATCCTTTTCAGGCGACTCGCTATCATAGTTTAGTGGTGGAAAGAGAGACTATTCCTGATGTATTAGAGATTACTGCTTGGGTTGAAGATGGAACTATTATGGGTCTACAACATAGGGACTATCCCCATATTCAAGGGGTACAATTTCACCCAGAAAGTATCTTAACCCCATCAGGGAAACAGCTATTACGCAACTTTTTGATATCTTTATAAAAGTACAGCCTCCGGCGGGTTGATCTAGTTTTCTTGTGAGAATCATTGATTTATGGAAAAAACCCAGGGCGGGTTAAGAAAAACCCGCCCCTACTACGAATTTTATGTAATTAATTTTATCTACCTAATTAACAGCAATTATCATTTTGGAAATAATTGCTTATAATGATTTATAGGACTTTTGGAGAGAACTAGATGCTAGAAATCAACAAAAATTATGTATTAGATAAAAATCAAAAAGCTATTGCAGTTCAGATTCCTATTGCTGAATTTGAAAAAATAGAAGAAATTCTTGAAGATTATGGACTAGGGAAACTTATTGAAGAAGTTGAAAATGACGAAACTCTCTCTAAACAAGAAGCATTAAAATATTTAAAATTAATCAAAAATAATAATGTGGAAAGTTGAATACACTAAGAGATTTTTAAAAGAGTTAGCCTCCTTGCCAATAGAAGTATAAAATTAGAGTTGGAGATTATAGAATTGGCTTAACTATTGATAAAATTAATTGAACTATTATATGTCAACGAGTTGCCCATCGTCGAGAAATTTATTAGATTTTTCCTTAACTGATATAGTTTATGAGCATTGTGGGGCATACTGTGAGTAGGGGCATAATATATTATACCCCTACTCTCTAAGCTGATAAACAAAGGAGCAATACCTTTTCAAGTGTACTGAATGAGGATAGGCAGATGATTGAAATGAAAGTGGCTGGTATTGCCTTAGATGCGGTTAACCGCAGTCCCATCGTTTTACTCAAAGATGGTTCTGATCGCCGCGCTTTACCCATTTATATTGGGCAAGATCAAGCTAAGTCCATTATTGGGGCCTTAGAAAATCAACAACCCCCTCGCCCTTTAACCCACGATCTCATTGCTAATTTCTTTCAAGTGTGGGGCATGGAATTAGACCGTATTATCATCCATTCTCTCCAAGATAATACATTTTATGCGGTTTTGTGTCTCCATCAAGGGGAAATCAAAAAAGAAATTGACTGTCGTCCTAGTGATGCGATCGCCATTGCCCTACGCACAAATAGTCCTATTTGGGTGATGGAAGAAGTTATTGCTCATGCTTCCATTCCTGTTGATAGAGATGCGGATGAAGAGGAACGTCAGGCCTTCCGAGAGTTTGTGGAAAATCTACGGCCAGAAGATTTAATTCAACGTCGGGGGTTTCAAACAGATAATGAGCAACAATAACTAGACTAATGCGCTATAGACGCTTTGGCAAAACTAATTTATCTCTCTCAGTCTTGTCTGTGGGAACCATGCGTTGTTTGGACTCAAGGGAAATTTTTCAACAAACTTTACAACAGGCGATCGTGTTTGGTATTAATCATATTGAAACTGCCAGAGGGTATGGTCAAAGTGAACGTTATTTAGGGATGGTATTTGAGCAAAGCAAAGCCATTGTTAGATCGCAAGTTTATATCACTACTAAGTTACCTCCTACTCCTGATGCCGATCAGATGAAAAAATGGATTAATGAGTCTTTAGAGCGATTACAAGTCGATTATATCGATTGTTTGGCTATTCATGGTATTAATACTTGGGAACATCTTCAGTGGATTACAGATTCTAATGGCTGTTTAAATGCGTTGCAAGAGGCGTTAAATGATGGTCGCGTCCTCCACTTAGGATTTTCCACTCACGGCAGCTTAGAATTGATTTTAGCGGCAATAGAGACAGATTTATTTGAGTTTGTTAACCTTCATTATTATTACTTTTTTCAACGTCATGAAAGGGCGATCGCGTTAGCGCATGAGAAAGATATGGGGGTGTTTATTATCTCTCCTGCTGATAAAGGGGGTCGTCTTTATACTCCTTCTGATACTCTTAAAGCTTTGTGTTCTCCTTTTTCTCCTTTAGAATTAACTTATCGGTTTTTATTGAGCGATCGCCGTATTACTACTTTAAGCATGGGGCCTGCTAACCCTAAAGAATTAGAGGCTATGATATTATTAAGGGATCAAGATGAACCTTTAACTGCTCAAGAAGTTAGTGTATTTAAAGGTTTAGAAACTCATTTAGATCAGGCATTGGGCACTGATCAATGCCGTCAATGTTATGAGTGTCTTCCTTGTCCTGAAAATATCAATATTCCTGAAATTTTACGGTTACGAAATCTAGCGGTTGCTTATGATATGACAGGGTTTGGTCAATATCGTTATAGAATGTTAGAAAATGCGGGTCATTGGTTCCCTGGAAATAAAGGCAACCGTTGTACTGAGTGTGGAGACTGTTTACCTCGTTGTCCCGAAAAATTAGAAATTCCTACACTATTAAAAGATACTCATCAACGTTTAAATGGTTCTCCTCGTCGTCGTTTATGGGAATAAGTTGGGAATTATGAATTATGAATTATGAATTATGAATTATGAATTATGAATTATGAATTATGAATTATGAATTATGAATTATGAATTATGAATTATGAATTAGACTATAGTGTTTTTGTGATAAATATCAACAATTGTTGCACAGGCATCTTGCCTGTGACAATAATGAAGTATGAATTAAAATGTAGTTTTTTCATTTAAGATATGAGTAGTAATGTAGGCTTCCAGCATGCACAGGCAAGATGCCTGTTCCACATTTATATCTAATGTTAAAATGCTATATTTACTTATTTATTTAACTTTTTTTTTACCCATTCTCGAACTATTTTTCTAATTATACGCCTTCCCAATGGTAAATTATCTTTAATTATTTGAGGTATGTCTTGAATAGATAACTGAGGAAAAATAGAACTATTTGTTACCTCTATATATAGGTTTTCTTGTAGATGATAAATTTTCAGTTCTCCAGAATCATAACACCAAATTTCAGGGACACCTAAACGCGCATAAATAGGAAAACGATCTAAAGATTTACTCGTCAAATCAATTTCTAAGGCTAGATCTGGCGGCGGATCTTGATTAAGATCGAAGCTTAACTTACCTCTAATTATACTTTCATTTTGAAAATAAAAACAACTATCAGGTTCAACTCCTGCTAATTTACTTTCTCGTTTCCAAGTAGTTACGCCATAACATTCATAATTAATATCGAGTTCATCAGCAATGTCTTTAATAATATCACTAATAACATCTTCATAATAACCATGTTCAGGTAAAGGAGTCATGATTTCTAGTGTACCTTGGTCATAAGCAACTCTTACCGCACGATTTTCGCCTAAATTATCTAAAATATTAGTAAATTGTAGCCAATTTAGGTTATGTAAAACCACATGATCAGATTTTAAAATAGTAGCAACCATAAGCTATAAATTACTTATCAATTTATTTTTTACTTAAATCATATTATATACCAATAAAAAATTTTCGTAAGTTGGGTTGAGGAACGAAACCCAACACTGGGGTTTTGTTGTTTTTCATTATCGTTCAAACCAACCTACATTGATCTGTATTTCCTGTTTAGTTATTTTAATATCGTACTCGCGGATCAAGAAATCCATAAGTCAGATCAGCCAGTAAATTAAATATAACAATTAATATACCATAAATAAAAGTAATTGCCATCACAACTGGAGTATCACTGCGATAAATTGATTCAATTAATAATGCCCCAATTCCGGGTACTCTAAACACTTGTTCTGTAACTAATGCACCCGTAAAAATTGTAGGAATGTCTAAAGCAATTAAAGTAACAACCGGAATCATAGCATTACGAATAATGTGATCTTTTAAAATAGCAAAACGAGTTAATCCTTTAGCATATGCAGTACGCACATAATCATTGGTTAATTCATCTAAAATAGCTGATCTAATAAACCTCATTAAGACAGCCGCTTGATATAAAGCTAAGACACAAACAGGCATAATTGATTGTTTAATTTGTTCTATGAAGGTTTCCCAATTTGTAATTTGTAAGGTACTATTGTAAATAAAGGGAAACCAATTTAATTGGACACTAAAAATAACAATAAATAGTAATCCTGTTAAAAATGTGGGTAATGAAAAGCCCATAAATGAAAAAGTAGTAATTAATTGATCTAGCCAAGAATAGCGTTTAATGGCAGAAATTATGCCCAAAGGAAAGGCAATTAAAACACTTAAGATATAGGCAGTTCCCACTACCCAAAGGGTGGTAGGTAGTCGTTGTAAGATGAGATCTAAAACAGGACTACGACTATTAAAAGAATAGCCTAAATCTCCTCTAATAAAGGCAAAAAACCATTTAATATAACGAATATAAATGGGTTGA
The DNA here is from genome assembly GCF_003864295.1 of Aphanothece sacrum FPU1. NCBI lineage: Bacteria > Bacillati > Cyanobacteriota > Cyanophyceae > Chroococcales > Aphanothecaceae > Aphanothece > Aphanothece sacrum. The sequence continues at coordinate 82,352 of NZ_BDQK01000006.1, forward strand.
TCTAAGCCTAAGTTTTTACGTATATTTTCTCTGATTTCTTCAGTAATAGCAGGGTTAGAGGCAAATTCGCCTAACGGGTCGCCTGGGGCTAATGCTAATATGGTAAAGAGGACGATACTAATAGCGATTAGGGTGGGAATAGCTGTTAAAATACGTTTGATTAGGTATTGAGTCATTGTTAGTTATCCCACATATCATCTAGAATTTCTTTAATTTTATTTTATTGTTCTGATCTTTCAAATCGGATACTTTATCATCTATTCTTTGAATTTCAATAGGTGTCTTTACACTTATTTCTTCAACTGTGAAAAAACCAGCTAAAGGTGCTAAACCAAATCCTGCAACTGTGAATATAGCAGCTAATCCTAAACCAATCAACTGATTACGTTCTTGTATATTTTGTAGAATTTCAGCCCACAAAGTTTCATACTCTTTTAAAGTAATTTCTATTGCTTTATCTATATCTAATGATTTAATAAATTTCCGATTGTTTAATTGTTCAGATAATCTTTTATATACGCATTCTACTTTTTGTGATTTATGTTTATTTAGTATATTAAATTGTTTTTTTCTGGTTTCATTGACAATATTGCAAAGTTCTACTTCTCCTATATAGTTTAACCATTTTTCTATATTTCCTTGACGTATATGATTAAATGCAGTATCGTTATTTTTTTGATCTTTACATAATTCAATTAATCTGTCAACAGAATAAGCAGATAAATCATCTTTAAAGTGAAACGGTTCTTTCATGTGTCTTTACCTCCATCCTTAAAAATTATAATAGATCATTATACAGTTGATAGCAAAATTTTGAGAAATAATATCAACGAATAAAAGTAATTGAGCAAATTCCTAAAGGTACAATGGGATCAAACTCTTTATGATCTGAAGTAATTAATAAACCATTGAGAAGTTTAGTTAACGCTAAAGCAAAACAATCAGCTAAAGATACACGGCGAATTGTTGCTTTATATTGAGCGACTAATTGCCAAAAATACAAATCAATATCATCTCGAAAAATAACACATGCTTCTTGTAATTCATTAAGCATTTCATCAGCTTTTTGTTTATTATTACTTCTCATTACATCATAATAAACCTCACATAAATTAATAACATGAATATAACAAGTGTAAGCGTCATTAATCAAATAATTTTCAACTAAATTTGACCCTGGTTCATTTCTTAAGAAAGCAATAACCGCACAAGCATCTAGAATAACTATCATAAATTTCGCTTTTCCCAGTCAATTTCAGATTGTTTTTCTTCAATAAAGACATCAGTAGGTGTTAAAGAATTAGCGTATTTTCCCCTAAGAGAACGAATAAATTGTTTTTTCTCAGTAGAAGAAACTGATTTTATCAGTAATTGTTCAACAAAATTAGCAATCTCATTCAATTTATCTTCCGGTAATTGTTGTAAATTTTTATTAATCGTTTCTATTATTTGTTGATTATTCATAAGTTTATTTCCATAAAATGATGGGTTACAAAAGTGTATCACATTTTATCGATTTTGTCAAATCATGCAGTTTTAGTCTTAACAAAAATATACAAAAAATACTCTTGTTTATCTTACTTTATAGGTCAACTTTTAGATTTTTGGGCAAAAGACGATCTCGTTAACAACGAGACTATCAATGTTTGAGGGGTGTTAAGGAAGCTTTTTGTAAAATTAGTTATAGAACCCCATTGTGAAATTCTTACCTTAGTCTAACAAATCCCGAAAAATCGTGCAATTGACCCCTATAATTAATAATCTTTCTCAACTATATTTTAAGTTTTGTAACAAATTAAGAATTATGAATTAGGAAAATTAAAAGTTAAATGGATATTACTAAAAGTTTTACTTATGAATCCTTATTTTTAAGAAGCTTACTATACCAATTATGCAAAAGATAATAAATAATAAGTAATTTAATGATTTTATGGGGTTAATCAATATTTTTTTGTCTTTATTATTTAATTTTAAGCAATCTATTATGAGGGAAACAATATGCTATAATGAGCTAAGATTAGTACCTATTATTGTCCAAAATAATTGAGATAGAAGTATCTTGATTATGATAGGGAAATAATGATCAAAGTTATTTTGGAAGTTATCTTGATGTCTTCTTTATCTGCCGATGCTAATTTCATTGATGTCATTCCCTTAGACAAAATTCAGTATAATGAACAGGGATTAGTTCCAGCGATCGCTCAAGATTATTTAGATGGCACTGTCTTAATGATGGCTTGGATGAATCAAGACTCTCTGCAAAAGACATTAGAAACGGGAGAAGCTTGGTATTGGAGTCGTTCCCGACAAGAATTATGGCACAAAGGGGCCACCTCTGGACATATTCAAAAGCTAAAAGCTATTCGTTATGATTGTGACAGCGATGCTTTATTAATCACTGTTGAACAAGTTGGAGATATTGCTTGTCATACAGGAGAAAGAAGCTGTTTTCATCAACTCGAAGATCATCAAAAAATTGCCCCTCCTGCTGATACTTTATCAGGGGTTTATGAGGTAATTTGTCAACGTCGAGATCATCCTGTTGAAGGTTCTTATACTCGTACATTATTAGCTGGAGGGGACAATAAAATTCTTAAGAAAATTGGGGAAGAAGCGGCTGAGGTTGTTATGGCTTGTAAAGATGATGAGAAAGACGCGATCGCTTCAGAAGTTGCTGACTTATTGTATCATACTTTAGTGGCTTTATCCTATCATCATGTAGATCTTAAAGATGTCTATCGAAAGTTACAAGAAAGAAGAAGATAAAAAGGTTAATATAATATTTAGGTGCTTAATAATATTAAGCCCTAAGATTTAAAGAGAGGATTTTGTGGCTAATCTAAATTAGATATAGTTTCGATAAAATTTGCTATATCTTTTTCTAAGTTCGGCAATAAATTTCTAGCTTTATCAAGATTAATTTTTAACTGTTCATATTCAATGGGGGTTCCGTAAGCATGACGAAAAAAGTGACGAAACCCTCGTAAACTATTTAAAAGTAAAAAGGTTTCTTGGGAGAGTAGACCAGGACGAATTCCAACAATATCTTGAGCCATTCTCTGTAATAAAGCACTATGCCATTTGGTCATTTCTGTAATATTATTTTCAAAATAAGTCGCAACAATTTTTAGTAAATCCTCAGTTGCATTATATAAATTATGAATTTGATATGCGACACTTTCTAAGCGAATTATATCATCTGAATTTAAGCCATTAGCTCGTTCATTCAATTTTTGTGATATACTTTGAATAAGTTTTAATTGTGCATTTAAATCAGTTTTTAAAATAATTAAGGTGTTTTTATCCATAAAATCCCTTTTTGGCGAATACGATCAGCAAAGTGACATTTATTAAGTTGAATAATATCAACTTCTCTCTGTAAATAGGCAGATAGCAAACTAATCGCTAAAAAATAATCTGTAGGGTTAATTCGTTCAACTCCTAAATCAACATCTGAATCTTGATAAAATTTTCCTGGACGGGTTACAGAACCAAAAATATATGCTTTTTCAATACCATAGTCTGAAGCAAATTGATTAAGCCATTGATAAGTTTTAGATAATAATAGCTGACGTTCTTCTTCTAATTTTACACGGCGATCATTTAAAATTTTATCAAGTTTGGCAGTTGAAAAAGAGTTAGTCATTGTCGCCTAAAATAGTAATTAAGTACACAAAATATAGCAATTCTCATACTCGTGAGGTATTACTGTAAAGGCATGTCTTGTTCTGTAGACTTTCCATTAACTGGGCCTAGTTGTTGACGCACATCATCGATGGCATTATTAAGTTGAGCAATCTTATCCTCTAAGCGACGACGGGCCATTTCTATACTTGCTTCCGTTTCTAATTCACCTGTCTTAGAAGACTTAAGAAAAGGTGTATTTTCTTCATTTTCTTCATTTTTTTGACGTGAGGCAACCACTGCAGCCATAACTCCCCCAACTACTCCTCCCACAAGAGTTCCGAGTAAAAATCCGCCTGTAAACCCATCCCGTTGACTCATAATAATTAATCCTTATCTAATTAATGTTAAGTTCCGAAAGCGCGATCGCCTGCATCTCCTAATCCTGGAACAATATATCCTTTGGCATTAAGCCCTTCATCAATGATAGCGGTATAGATAGTCAAATGAGGATATTCTTGACTTAATTTTTGCAAAGCTCGAGGAGCGGCTACAATAGAAATAATCCTCATTAAAGCCGGATCTGCTCCTCTTTGAGTAATTTCTGCCATTGCTCTGATAATGGAAGCACCTGTTGCTAACATTGGTTCTAAGATGATAACTCTAGTTTCAGGGTCAAATTTTTCTGGTAATTTATTGAGATAACAACTAACTTCTAAGGTTTCCTCATCTCGAACTAAACCTAAATGATAAATTGAGGCTAAAGGTAATAAAGTTTGGGCCCCATCTAATAATGCTAACCCTGCCCTTACAATTGGAACAATAGCGATAGGAATTTCGGGATTAATAAAAGTCGCCGACGTTTCAGTTAAAGGGGTTTGAACGGTGGTGTCTAGGGTAGAGAACCAATAACGACTCCCTTCATAGGTTAACCAACGTCCTAATTCCGTCATAGCGGTTTTAAATAGCACTGTTGGGGTGTTCTTATCACGAACGATCCCTAACCAATGTTTAATCAACGGATGATCCGGAACATAGACACGCAATTGTATACTCATAAATTTGATGGCTGTGCCGTTAATTTTTTGAGTTGCCTAACTGATTATATCCTGTTGTGACACTAATTTATCTTTAGCGATCCTATTTAATTTGTGAGAAAATAGAATCTCACAGGCAAGATACGGCCTGTCACTTCTCACAAATGATTGAGGACTGTTATATGTTATCAAATTCTATTAAATCTTGGTTTGCTAATAGAAATTTAGTTATTGCAACGATGCACAAAAAAGAACAAGTGATTATGCCTTTAGTTGAGGCTGAATTAGGAGTTAATTGTATCACTATACCTGATTTTAATACCGATCAATTTGGGACATTTACCAGGGATATTAATCGCAGAGGAACCCAAATTGAAGCGGCCAGAAAAAAAGCACAAACTGCCTTAGAAATTACCGGAGAAACTTTAGCGATCGCTAGTGAAGGCAGTTTTATGTCTCATCCTGCTTTTCCCTTTGTTTCTTGCGATCGAGAAATTGTCTTATTACTCGATCAAAAACATGATTTAGAAATAATTGGTCAAGAAATTTCAACTGAAACTAACCATACTCATCAATCAATTAAAACTTTAGATGAAGCTTTAAACTTTGCAGAAAAAACAAAATTTCCTGACCATGGATTAGTTGTAATGTTAAGTCCTAAATCTATTGATAAAAATTATATTTATAAAGGAATAAATACTGAAAATAAATTAATTGAAACCGTAGAAAAATGTCTTAAACAGTCGAATAATGGGACAATTCATATAGAAACAGATATGCGGGCAATGTTTAACCCTACTCGCATGAAAGTTATTGAGAAAGCAACCCAAAATTTAATCAAAACAATTTATCAACAATGTCCTCAATGTTATTATCCTGGATTTGATGTTATCAAACGTCAATCAGGCTTACCCTGTGGCTTATGTGGGTTGGCAACTGATTCAATTTTACTTGATATTTATCAATGTCAACAATGTAATTTCTCCCAAGAAAAAAAATTTCCCACAGGAATAGAAACCGCCGATCCTTCTCAATGTCAATATTGTAATCCCTAAGGGAAAATAAATACCGTTCGTGAGGTATTTATATAGGGGCAATTCATGAATTGCCCCTAGGGATCTTACCTTTGTTTATGTTGATCTAACATTCCGACACTAGAAAATCCCCCATAAGACATATTAGCTTTCGGGGCTTTTTGAATATCTTCTTTAATTTGATCAAGATCAATGTATCGATCAGCTACATTAATTAGACTATCACTGGTCATAGAACGTAAGCTAACTACTTCGATTCTGGCCCCTCGATAACTGACTGAATCAGCCGCATAAGCCAAATCTCCATCTCCACTGACAATTACAGCCGTATCATAAGCACCGACTAAAGCCATTAAGTCTACGGCGATTTCTACATCTAAATTAGCTTTTTTGGAACCATCGGGCAATTGTACAAGATCCTTGGCAATCACTCGATAACCATTGCGTCGCATCCACAATAAAAAGCCTTGTTGTTTCTCGTTGCTGCGGTCTACTCCAGTATAAAAGAAAGCTCTGAGTAAACGAGATCCACCCGTTAAACGATATAGTAGTTTCGTATAGTCAATTTCGATCCCTAATTGTAAAGCTGCATAAAATAGGTTCGATCCATCAATAAAAATAGCTACCCGGCCCCGATTTTCTAGGACTTGTTCGGCAGTAAAAATCGAATCGTCTTCAAAATCTTCAAACATATCTCTAATTCCTCGTTGATTTTCGTAAAAGGAGGCTTTGTGAAATGGATTTGTTATGTCGGGTTTGTATTTCATGGGAATTAAGTAAGGTAAAGGTACGGGGAATAAAACGTCTGTCGTCTTTTGGCGAAATTTAGCTGGTTTCTTCCGCAGGAAGTTCCAATTTCGCAAAAACTGGTTGGGGATTGGGCAAGACTCTATTGGCGGCTAAAATTCCCCACTGAGTATGTTGTTTAAACGGGACGATTTGATTCACCTGATCTGCTTGGTTAAAATCTACTAAAAATCCTAGTTGTTCGTAGATACGGCTACTTAAATTGGGAATAATGGGAGATAGCAAGTAAGCTGATAAGCGAACTGATTCTAGCACGGCATATAAAATCCCTTCCACTTGAGCTTGTTGTCCTTGTTTAAACAAACTCCAGGGTGCTTGTTCATCAATAAATTTATTGCTGGCCCGAATCAATGCTAGAATTTCCTCGCATCCTTGGTTAAAGCGCAAGGTCTCATAGCTATGGATGATGCGCTCGCTTAAGTCTAACCCAATGGCTTTTAGGGGATGCTCTAAGGGTAAGTTTTCCCCAGTGATTTGGGGGCCTTCTCCCTGACAGTATTTTTTAATCATACCTAAGGTTCGGTTGAGTAAATTCCCTAAATCATTGGCTAAATCAGCATTCAGCACGTTCACAAATCGGGTTTCGTTAAAGTCTCCATCCCGTCCACAGTCAATCTCTTTTAGGAAATAATAGCGGATAGCATCTGATCCATAACGTTCAATTAAATCAAATGGATTTAATGTATTCCCTAAACTTTTACTCATTTTTTGCCCATCTTTCGTCAGAAACCCATGACTAAAAATTCGTTGTGGTAAGGAAACCCTTGCTGACATTAACATGGCTGGCCAGTAGACGGCGTGAAACCGTAAAATATCTTTACCAATTAAATGTAAATTGATGGGCCACCATTGAGATAAAGCGTTATCTAATGTGGCTTCTTGTTCCGGTTCCAAAAGGGCCGTAATATACCCTAATAGGGCATCAAACCACACATAAATGGTATGTTTAGGATCGTTGGGGATGGGAAATCCCCACTCTACATTAATACGAGATATGGAAAAATCTTGCAACCCTCCTTTGATAAAATTAAGGATTTCATTCCGACGACTTTCTGGTTCGAGAAACCCAGGATTTTTTTGATACAAATCCTCTAATTTCTCTTGATACTGAGACAGCCTAAAAAAATAATTTTCTTCGTCACGCCACTCAGCTTGTTTATTAGGATGAAGGGGACAACATCCATTTTCTAAGAGTTCCCGTTTTTCTTTAAATTCTTCACAAGCAACACAATACCATCCCTGTTGTTGTGCTAAATAAATGTCTCCCTGTTCCCAGACTCGTTGATAAAATTCTTTAACGATCGCTTCATGACGAGGGGCAGTCGTTCGACTAAACCTATCATATTTAATGTTAAGTTTATCCCAGAGTTCATCAAAACGAGTTACAATTCGATCACAATGCTCTTGGGGCGTGACTCCCTTCTCTTGGGCGGTTCTTTCAATTTTCTGGCCATGTTCATCGGTTCCTGTGATTAACAACACTGATTTACCTTTTAGCCGCTCAAAACGGGCAATAACATCGGCTATCATGGTAGTATAGCCGCTCCCAATATGTGGCACGTCGTTAACGTAATACAGGGGTGTTGTTAAAGAGAATTTTTGCGGGTTTGTCTTATCTAAGGTCATTTAACCAATCTATCGGATTCAAATTATACGGATCAAATTAACAGCATTTATTTAATTATCTAGACTCTGATCCCAGACTCTAACTTATTTTCATTGTAGCTGTTTTCTTTATCTGTATTCTTTTATTTCTAACTTATTTTGGATAATTCTATCAATAAAATTATCCTTAAGAGTGTAACTTGGCTCACATTTGAGCAATTATTAAGTTTCATGAGAAAATAACCATAATTAACGGATCTTCTGGTATTTAGATTGGCTTAAGTATGTTGATTAAGTAGGTAGACAAAATTAATTACACAAAATTTCGTAGGAACGGGTTTTTTACATAAATCCATGATTTTCACCAAAAAACTAGATAAACCCGCCCCCTATTACTCAACCATTATGACTATATCAAAACCCGCGCCGGAGGCTGTGCAATTAATTTTGCGCGGGGTACTTATGTGAGTAAGTTAGGCAAAATGAGATATTTTGGGATAATATAAACAGTAATTGCTAGTTTCTACCATTTCAACACCGAATTCCTAATGATTGATCAAACCCCTATTAGGTTACTTGCACCACAACTAATTAAAAAAGATTTACCTTTATTAATTTATTTACCGGGAATGGATGGAACCGGAGAATTATTCTACAAACAAATTAAATTTTTATCTCCATTTTTTTCTATTTATTGTTTATCAATTTCCCGTTATAATCGCAGTAATTGGCATCAATTAACTGAAGAAATGATTAAATTAATCGAAAAAGAAATTAAAGAAAATAATTTAGACAAAGGTGTTTATTTATGTGGAGAATCTTTTGGAGGATGTTTGGCGATAAAAGTAGCTTTAGCTGCTCCTAAATTAGTTGAAAAAATGATTTTAATTAATCCTGCTTCATCCTTTAATAAACGTCCTTGGCTAAGTTTAGGTGTGGAGTTAACTCAATGGATACCTGATTTTGTCCATCAGAATTCAACTCTAGGGTTTTTACCTTTTTTAGCAGCATTAAATAGAATCGAAAGACCAGATAGACAAGCCTTATTAAAAGCCATGCAATCTGTACCTAAAGAAATTGTCAGTTGGCGAATTTCCTTGCTTAGAGATTTTCAAGTCGAGCAAGAAGAATTAAAATCTTTAACTCAACCGATTTTAACCATAGCTAGTCATAAAGATCAATTATTACCATCTGTAGAAGAAGGACAAGAATTAGTAAGTTATTTTGTCAGGGGAAACTTGACAATTTTGCCCCATAGTGGTCATGCTTGCTTATTAGAAACCGAGGTAAATTTAGGGAAAATGTTACATAAACATGATTTTTTACCAACACAAATGAATTATGAATTATGAATTATAAATTATAAATTATGAATTTCAATCCTTTAAGGGATTTCTGCCTTCTGCCTAGCAGTGTTAAAATAAGTAGACGTAGACAAGCCCATGTTAATTAAATTATGAATTATAAATTATAAATTATGAATTTCAATCCTTTAAGGGATTTCTGCCTTCTGCCTAGCAGTGTTAAAATAAGTAGACGTAGACAAGCCCATGTTAATTAAATTATGAATTATAAATTATAAATTATGAATTTCAATCCTTTAAGGGATTTCTGCCTTCTGCCTAGCAGTGTTAAAATAAGTAGACGTAGACAAGCCCATGTTAATTAAATTATGAATTATAAATTATAAATTATGAATTTCAATCCTTTAAGGGATTTCTGCCTTCTGCCTAGCAGTGCTAAAATAAGTAGACGTAGACAAGCCCATGTTAATTAAATTATGAATTATAAATTATAAATTATGAATTTCAATCCTTTAAGGGATTTCTGCCTTCTGCCTAGCAGTGCTAAAATAAGTAGACGTAGACAAGCCCATGTTAATTAAATTATGAATTATAAATTATAAATTATGAATTTCAATCCTTTAAGGGATTTCTGCCTTCTGCCTAGCAGTGCTAAAATAAGTAGACGTAGACAAGCCCATGTTAATTAAATTATGAATTATAAATTATAAATTATGAATTTCAATCCTTTAAGGGATTTCTGCCTTCTGCCTAGCAGTGCTAAAATAAGTAGACGTAGACAAGCCCATGTTAATTAAATTATGAATTATAAATTATAAATTATGAATTTCAATCCTTTAAGGGATTTCTGCCTTCTGCCTAGCAGTGTTAAAATAAGTAGACGTAGACAAGCCCATGTTAATTAAATTATGAATTATAAATTATGAATTATGAATTTCAATCCTTTAAGGGATTTCTGTCTTCTGCCTAGCAGTGTTAAAATAAGTAGACGTAGACAAGCCCATGTTAATTAAATTATGAATTATAAATTATGAATTATGAATTTCAATCCTTTAAGGGATTTCTGTCTTCTGCCTAGCAGTGTTAAAATAAGTAGACGTAGACAAGCCCATGTTAATTAAATTATGAATTATAAATTATGAATTATGAATTTCAATCCTTTAAGGGATTTCTGTCTTCTGCCTAGCAGTGTTAAAATAAGTAGACGTAGACAAGCCCATGTTAATTAAATTATGAATTATAAATTATGAATTATGAATTTCAATCCTTTAAGGGATTTCTGTCTTCTGCCTAGCAGTGTTAAAATAAGTAGACGTAGACAAGCCCATGTTAATTAAATAAGGGCAACTGGACAATCTAGAGGTAAAATTAATAATAAAAAATACCTATGCTTAAAACTCTATTTGGCGATCCCAATACCCGTAAAGTTAAGAAATTCCAACCTATCGTAGCAGATATCAATGCGATCGAGGAAGATATTAAGATATTATCTGATGCACAACTCAAGCATAAGACGGTCGAATTTAGAGAAGCTTTAGACAAAGCCAGAAACGACGACGAATTAAACGATATTTTAGACGAAATTCTCCCGGAAGCGTTCGCTGTAGTCAGAGAAGCAGGTATACGCGTCTTAGGTATGCGACATTTTGATGTACAGTTACTAGGTGGAATGGTACTCCATAAAGGGCAAATTGCGGAAATGAAAACAGGGGAAGGAAAAACCCTGGTAGCAACCCTTCCCGCTTATCTCAATGGTTTAACCTCAAAAGGAGTCCATATCGTCACCGTTAACGACTATTTGGCCCGTCGGGACGCAGAATGGATGGGACAAGTTCATCGTTTCTTAGGGTTAACAGTAGGACTGATTCAGTCAGGAATGAACCCGGATGAACGTAAAAAAAATTATGCTTGTGACATCACTTATACCACTAACAGTGAATTAGGATTTGACTATTTAAGGGATAATATGGCCACGGCTATGGCTGAAGTGGTACAACGTCCCTTTAACTACTGTATTATTGACGAAGTAGACTCAATTCTAATTGACGAAGCCCGTACCCCTCTCATTATCTCAGGACAAGTAGAACGACCCACAGAAAAATATCTCAAAGCTGCCGAAATAGGCAGAAAATTGATAAAACAAGAAAGTGAAGACGAACCACAAGATTATGAAGTTGATGAAAAAGCCCGTAACGTTTTAATGACTGATAAAGGCTTTGAAAAAGCAGAACAATTATTAAAAGTTGAAGACTTATATGATCAAGAAAATCCTTGGGCCCACTATATCTTTAATGCCATAAAAGCTAAAGAATTATTCGTTAAAGATGTCAATTATATTGTTCGTAATAAGGAAGTTGTTATTGTTGATGAATTTACCGGACGGGTACTCCCCGGAAGACGGTGGAGTGATGGACTTCATCAGGCCATAGAAGCTAAAGAAGGAGTTCCTATTCAACGCGAAACCCAAACTTTAGCTACCATTACTTATCAAAATTTCTTTCTGTTGTACCCTAAACTATCGGGAATGACCGGAACGGCTAAAACTGAAGAAACAGAACTTGAAAAAGTTTACAACCTCCAAGTAACAATTATTCCGACAAACCGACCCTCCAAACGTTATGATTGTGCGGATGTGGTCTACAAAACAGAAAACGCTAAGTGGCAAGCGATCGCCTCAGATGTGGAACAAGAACATATCGTAGGTCGTCCCATTCTCGTAGGAACTACCAGTGTAGAAAAATCAGAAGTTCTCTCAAAATTGCTTAAAGAACGAAATATCCCCCATAATCTTCTTAATGCCCGTCCCGAAAACGTGGAACGCGAATCAGAAATTGTGGCCCAAGCGGGACGCAAAGGGGCCGTTACTATTGCCACAAACATGGCAGGACGAGGAACAGATATTATTTTAGGAGGTAACGCAGATTATATGTCCCGTCTGAAAATTCGGGAATTTCTGATGCCTCAAATTGCTATGCCTGAAGATGATAATCTCATGGCAGGAATGGAAGGAAATGGGGGATCTCGTCGTCCTCAAGGGTTTGGCAAAGAAACTACTAAAAAGAAAAACTGGCGGCCCTCGGATATGAATATCTTTCCGACTCAGTTAAAGGCCGAAACAGAAACTAAGCTAAAAGAGGCAGTTAAAGTTGCTGTGGAAGAATATGGACAACAAAGTTTATCTGAACTAGAAGCAGAAGAAAAAATTGCGATCGCGGCGGAAAATGCCCCTACTGATGATCCTGCAATTGCCAAATTACGGGAAATTTATAAGCAAATTCGTCAAGAATATGAAGTCGTTACGAAAACAGAACACGCTGAAGTAGTGGAATTAGGTGGTTTATATGTGACCGGAACAGAACGCCACGAATCTCGACGTATTGACAACCAATTACGAGGAAGGGCAGGAAGACAAGGAGATCCAGGGTCTACTCGCTTCTTTTTGAGTTTAGAAGACAATCTATTACGGATTTTTGGTGGAGATCGCGTGGCCGGTCTAATGAATGCTTTCCGGGTTGAAGAAGATATGCCTATTGAATCATCAATGTTGACTCGTTCTCTAGAAGGGGCCCAGAAAAAAGTCGAAACGTTTTATTATGACACCCGTAAACAGGTGTTTGAATATGATGAAGTGATGAATAATCAACGTCGGGCCATTTATGCAGAACGTCGTCGGGTACTTGAAGGGTTAGATCTCAAAGAACAGGTACTTCAATATGCAGAAAAGACGATGGATGAAATTGTCGATGCTTATGTAAACCCGGAGTTACCCCCTGAAGAATGGGATGTAGGAAACTTGGTTAATAAGGTGAAGGAATTTGTTTATCTGTTGCAAGATATCACGGCCAAAGATATGGATGATATGACGGTTAGTGAGATGAAAATCTTTCTCCATGAAGAAGTTCGTAAGGCCTATGATATCAAAGAAAATGAGGTAGATAGGGTACGACCCGGACTAATGCGAGAAGCAGAAAGATTCTTTATTCTCCAACAAATTGATACCCTTTGGCGTGAACATCTTCAGTCAATGGATGCCTTACGGGAGTCTATTGGGTTACGAGGATATGGACAAAAAGATCCTTTGATTGAATATAAACAAGAGGGTTACGAAATGTTCTTAGAAATGATGATCGATATCCGTCGTAATGTGGTTTATTCCTTGTTCCAATTCCAACCTCAAGGACAACCTCAAACCGTCTAGGATTGAACGCACCCCATCTAAATCAAAGATTATAGATGGGGATTTATTGCTCTCCCGTACCTGTGGTGATAAGTAAAGCTTATAATTCCTAGGGTGGGTTAGACTATGAATTATGAATTATAAATTATAAATTGGGATTTTATAGACCCAATACAATATTGCTCGGTTAAGCTGCAAAACATTCTGGAGATGGGGGGTGTGGGAGGTGTGGGAGGTGTGGGGAGCAATCTTGCAATAGTCAGGTTTTTATCTTCCCCTTCTTCCCCTTCTTGTCCCCCTTCCCACCCTTCCCACCCTTCCCTATCCCTGCCTCAACCGACTTTTTTTGTTAACCGAGCAGTATTGGGGAGCAATCCTTTAGTCCTCGGTTTGCGGTATAACACGGAATAATTTGATATAATAAGACAGTTGATTTGAGGAAGTCAAAATACCTAAGTATGTCAAGCCAAGAGAAGCAGCAGCTATCCTTGGAGTTCATATCAGAACTTTATCCAAGTGGGAACAAGAAAGCAAAATACAAGCAATCAAAACTCCATCAGGACAAAGACGATACGATATTGAGTCCTACCAAGGAAAATTTATTTCATCAGCTAGAAATACCGTTATTTACGCCCGTGTCAGTAGTAGAGGACAACAAGAAGATCTCGCTCGTCAAGTCAAAGCAATCAAAGAAAGATATCCAAGCGCAGAAATTGTTAGCGAGATCGCAGGAGGACTCAACTTCAAAAGAAAAAAACTTCTTGCCTTATTGGAACGAGTTATGTCAGGAACTATCGGAACAATTGTTGTCGCTCACAAAGACAGATTGGCAAGATTTGGGTTCGATTGGCTTAACTGGTTCTGTCAGCAATTTGACTGTACAATCGTGGTTCTCAACGAGACAAACCTTTCTCCAGAAGCAGAAATGGTTGAAGACATCCTTGCTATCCTCCACTGCTTCTCAAGCAGATTGTATGGACTCAGAAAATATAAAACTCAGATCAAGAAAGATCAAGATTTACCCCACTCCAGAACTCAAAATAATGTGGAATAAATGGGCAGCTGCTTGTCGATATTGTTTCAATCAAGCTATTGCTTATCAGAAAAAAAACGGCAGGATGGGTAAAACTAAATTAAGGAATATTATCATGCAGTCAAACCTACCTGAGTGGGTAAAAGAAACACCATGTCATATAAGACAGAATGCTATTTTTGATGCTCACCAGGCTTACACCGCGAGTAAAGATTGTAAGTTTAGAAATTGCCATGCCCCTCGACAAACTATTAAGTTTAATAACAGTAATTTTGCTCAGGGAAAATGGTATCCGAACGTAACAAAAGGGTTAGAGTTTGAATCGTCGGAACCTATCCCCTTAAAAAATGCTTACGCAACCCAGTTAATCAAAAGTAAGTCGGGTGAATGGTTTGCCGTCTTTTTAAACTCCGTTGAGCAAGCCGAAAACTCAAACAATAATATAATTAGTTTAGATCCTGGTGTTAGAACATTTTTAACTGGGTTTGATGGGCAACGGTTTATTGAGATTGGGCAAAAGGATATTGGGAAAATCAATCGACTCTGTTCTTACCTAGATGATTTAATGAGTCGAACAAGCCAATCAAAAGGGCATCAAAAAGCGATTAGGAGAAAAGCCGCTAGTAAATTACGAACTCGGATTAAAAACCTAGTTGATGAATGCCATAAGCAAACAGCAAATTATCTAACTAAAAACTACGGGATGATCTTATTACCAACTTTTGAAACGTCAAAAATGACCAAAAAGAATAAACGAAAAATAAGAACAAAAACCGCCCGTCAGATGTTAACTTGGTCACATTATCGATTTAAGCAAGTATTAAAAGACAAAGCTGAGTTGAATGGCAGTAAAGTTATTGATGTAACTGAAGAATTCACCAGCAAAACTTGTACGAAGTGTGGTCATGTACATCAAAAACTAGGCGGTTCAAAAATCTTTAAATGCCCTGAATGTGGACATACCTTAAATCGAGACTTTAATGGTGCTTTGGGAATCATGCTCAAAGCTTTGTCGGATACGACCTTTACCATTGTCAAAGATGGTAATGCTATTGTTGCACAATACAGTGATATACCGTGTTGTACCGCATAAATGTATCAGTCACCGATGCCCCAATACTGTTAATCTGACAAGATATTGTTAGATACTAACAGGTTTTTAGTAGGTGGTCTAAGATGGCTAATAATTCTCTCTCAAAACTTACTTGGGCCCGGTTTGTTTTGCCACCTAAATAACAGCGATCGCCTTCTTGTAAGACCCAAATTTGGGAATGAGAAACATAACTCATGATCACTCCTGCCATTAATAAAGCAAACCCGGTATAAACAAAGGGAATACCTGGATCTGCTTTAATTTGCAGTCCAGTACTACCAATTAATTCGTGAATTTTTAACCTTACGCCATTAATTTCAACGGCCATACCAGGACGAATGGCACTGTAGAGATTGCCCTTATTATCATAAACTATCATGGTTCCTTGTAAGTCTTTGGCTAAGAGAGAAACCCCCTCACTTAAATCGGGTTTTGTGGGAATCCAAGTTCCCCATATTTTCCCTTGTCCATTAGTGTTTAAAGGGGCAATAGGAATCTGAAGAATAGGACTATTATTAATTTGAACTTTAACGGCATAAATTGACCAATCTGTTTGATAAAAGGTCACACCTTTATACCGTAAAGGTTGATTAACATAAATAGTTTTTCTGTCTAATTCTTGTCCTTGATTATTAATTACAGATAGATCAGAATAAAATTGGTCAATATTGCCATTAGGAGTATAATCAATCCAAAATCTGTTAACTTTAATTCCCCAATCTGTAGGGATTTGAGCGGTAGATAAGGGGCCAGCTTCGATAATATTTTTTACCTGAAAAGCAGCACCACTAGGAATCATTTCTTGAGCTAAAAATCCGGTTAATGCTCCCCAAATTGATCCCCCTAAAATCATTAACATAGAAGCATGGACTATAATGGGGCCAATTTTCCCAATGATTCCTTTACGGGCATAAAGACTATTGTTTTCTTGAAAAATTTTATAACCTCGCTTTTCTAGGAGAGGAGCAATAGAAGATAATGTATTAATATCTAATTGGGTGCTTAATGCTAATTTTTCAAATTGACGAGGTTGCTGATAAAAAGCCCATCGTCTAGCGGCTTTTAATGCCGGAAATTGACGGTTAAAGGTACAAGCGGTTAAACTACTTCCTAATAAAACTAATAAAGATAAAAACCACCATGTACTATATACATGGTTTAAGCCAACTAATAAAATTACTTTCCAGGTTAAAAAGCCAAATAAAGCGGGGGATTCAGGATAGTTTTTTTGATAAAATGGTAGAGTTTCTGCTTGTTCAATGACCGTTCCACTAATACTAAATAAGGCAATAATTAATAAGAGAATAATAGCTAAACGTAAATCAGAAATTATTTTTACTAGATAGCGAAATGCTTGTCGCCACAAAGATAAAAAATCTGTTGGGGTTGATGAATCCGAAGCTGTCATAAATCTAAAATTTAATCTTTCAGGATTTTTGAGTCTAATTTCTATTATATCGCATTAAGAACTCAGCCATTAAGCCGATGTAGGGGTCAACGGCCGTCATTGGTGTCAACTTAGTTCCAAATGCCAACAGGCTAAAGTCTGTGGCTATACAAACAAAGCCCGACGAGCGCGGACTTTTATTAACATTAGCCTCTCCCGTACCTGTGGTAATAAGTAAAGCTTATAAATTATAAATTATAAATTATAAATTGGGATTTTATAGACCCAATATCGTAAACAATCAAAGTCATTAAAGTTGCATCAGTCCTAGTTTAGGCTTTATTTTGTTTATTATTTTTGCCAAGTTTACACTTGAAGAAAGAACCGAAACCAAAAGCAGCACCAGCACCAAGCATGGTTAAAGGTTCAGGAACCCATTAATGTAGGATTGGACATCGTACAATCGTTGTCCAGCTTCATTTTTAATGCTTTTGATTTTTCCTTCGTCGGCATATTTTCTTAATGTATTGGGATGAAAACCCAAAATTTCAACAGCTTTTCGTAATGGAACAAACATTCGCTGATTTGTTAGCGTTTGTTAGTTAATGTTAGCAAAATGGTAGCTAGTTGTCAACCTCATAATCAGATTGGAAGGTTGCTGTATATCCTGCTAATTGTAAGTCAGGATGCAAGTATAATGTGGCATCGTATGGAATGGTCAATCTTGAGCCAGGTTCTAGAATATATTTATAGGGATTGTCACCTGGTTCTTCTTGGTAAGAGATATTTCCGTAAAATATATTTGATTGGTAATCAGACTGAAAACCTAAAACTAAGTCGCCGTTTATTTCAAATATGCCAAAATTGTCACCAGGAAATAAATAATCGAACTCCTGTTTTATTATAGTAGAAAAGTTTCCTAACTGCGTGGCATCGACGGCAAAACCTTGTGGATTAAAATAGTAAGTGTTATCGGTCTCTTCGTTACCAAAAGCGAAGATGCGATCAGCAATATTGCCATTTCCATTATAGATAGTCAATACATCTGACACACCACCTCTAGACAAAGCACAGTCAAGATCAACTGCACAAAATATATCATCTGGCCTCGAAAATCCATTAACATCAAGAGCGAAAGTGAATGGTGGAGACAGAGCAACTGCTGGGGAATAAGCTAATGCGATCGCCGTGATTCCTAAGATGGAGGATTGTAGGAAAATTGAGGTTTTGTTCATCGTTTTTCTATAAATTAGTATTATTTAACTAATTTCCCTAAACATTACTTTAACTATAAAAATGTCGTGTTAGAGTGAGGAGCAAAATGGAATAAAACGGAGTTAGGGGAACTAGAGGTAAAGTCCCCCTTAATAAGGGGGATTTAGGGTGATCTTAAATTTAGGCTTTATTTTGTTTATTATTTTTGCCGAGTTTACGCTTGAAGAAAGAACCGAAACCAAGAGCAGCACCAGCACCAAGCATGGTTAAAGGTTCAGGAACCGTATCAGATTGGAAGGATGCGATGTATCCATCCAATTGTAAGTCAGGATGCAAGTAGAATGTAGCATCGTAATACTGGGTCAATGCTTTAGAATCTGGACCACCCTCTAGAATATAACCATAGGGATTGGAACCTGGTTCTTCATAGTAAACTATAGATCCGGTGGGAGGAATGTTTGCTTGGGGATCTGAGATAAAACCTAAAGCCAAGGCCCCATTTATTGAGAATATTCCGAAATTGTCACTCCATGAACCGTTTGGTTCTAACAGAGTAGTATTGTCTCCTACCTCGTCGGGATTGACTGCAACTACTGCTGGATCAAAATAGTAAATGTTATCGGCTTCTTCGTTACCAAAAGCGAATATGCGATCAAAAATAGTTCCATTTGGATTAAGGATGATGAATACATCCGACACACCACCTCTTTTCGTAGCACAATCAAAATCAACTGCACAAGCTGCATCATCTGGCCTTGAAAATCCCTTCAAATCCAATGCGTTAGCAGGCAGGGAAGCGAGGGTCATTAAAGCAGGAACCATCAGTCCTACTGAGAGTAGCCAGGATTTTTGAAATATTGAAGTCTTGTTCATTCTTTCCTCTTAAGATTAATCGTTGTTTAAAAACGCTTACGGAATGATTTAGCTTCCTCCGCGAGAAGCCCCACGCCATACCCTTGGGTTAGGGTCGGAACCCTCACGGGGTGACAACAAGATTCAAGTTTAGACAGGGGTTGGGGGATAGGGAAAATTTCGGGGGAAATTTAATTTGATGACCATAGGATTACAAACAAAGTCGGTTTTACCGTTATCAAACCTCAACATCATCTTTAATTTATCCCTAACCCCTAACCCCTAAAACCTAACCCCCTCTTAAATGAAAGTCGAATTGTCACCCCGTCAGGTCGGAACCTCACTTTAACTATAAAAGGGTCGTGTAAAGGTTAATGTAAACGTTATGTAAACGTTATGTAAACGTTTACATAAGTGTTAGACTTAATAAAAAAATATTGGACAAATTAAAGATATATAAATATAGTCAAAGTTGGACATTTACTTTCGAGTATGTCTAGGTTTCTTTAGTAAAGTTTTGTTAAGTAAGGTTAACTAAACAGAAAAACCTTTTATAATGCAAAAGTCTTTTTTATCCGACTTATATCAGCCATCAGGCCAATGTAGGGGTCAACGGTCGTTGACCCCTACAGGCAGGTATTTGATTTAAGCTTTAAGCTGCTACGCAGCAAAGAAAAGCATTTAAAGAAAAATTGGCAGAATATATAAAAATAGCAAAAACAGAACCAAATAAGCTTCAAGTATGGTTTTGGGATGAAAGTGGATTTAGGAAATACCCAAAGGAATACGGGATAATAAAGAAAACATCCCAAATCCAATTAATAATACTCCACTAACGGGATTAATCCAAGCTGACCAACGACGTAATTCTAATAGCTTTTTCAGACTAGCAGTAAAAGTTCCTGCTAAAATTAAAGGGGTGACATAACCAGCCGTATAAGCTAATAATAAAACGGCCCCCAAGGTTAAGTCTTGTTTGCTGGCTACCCATCCTAATAAGGTCGCTAAGACAGGAGTACTACAAGGAGAGGCAACTAAACCAAAAGTTAATCCTAAAAAATAAGAACGGAATCCGGCTGGTAGTTCATCTATTATCCAATCTGTGGCCCCCAAAGAAGGGAAACGCAAGGGAACTAATTCGAGCAAATTGAGTCCCATGACAATAGAGATAAGACTAACCGCGATTGGTAGACCTACCCCAATTTGTCCATAAACCCGTCCTAAAGAAGCTGCTAAGATGCCTAAAATGGCTAAAGTAGTGGCTAACCCCAAAGAGAACCAAGTTGATTGAATAGCCCCTTTTAGTCTTCCTTCAGTTTCATAACCACCGATATAAGCAATGGTGATAGGTAACATTGATAGCATACAGGGGGTTAAACTTGTTAGCAGTCCAGCCACGAAAATAATAGCAATACTTAGCCAACTTAGATGGTCTAATTGTAGAGAAACTTGATGATTAGCAAATTGTTCGAGGTGATAAAGTTGGGTTTGTAAACCTTCTAGCATGGTAAAACCATCTTAAATCCTGTCTGCATTCTAACTTAATTTACCCAGGATTTTATTAATTACCCACAATATCACCCAAACTTGGAACTAATTTTCTTGAATTACTGCATCGAGTTGAGGTTGGGAATCTTTTTGGTTCCCTGAAAATAAATTTGACCAATCTAAGGTTAAAATTCTGGGTAGCCATAAGCAAAGTAGGGCATTAAACATAAGCATTAACCATAGTCCTAGTTCGTTGAATTCCATGTACTCTCCTCTATGATTATTGATATTTCTTTACATTCTCAATTATGGATGAAATCTCCTAAAAAGTATAGTCTGCTACCTTTTGAATTTCTTGTGAGTCCCATAAGTTTTGCTTAACTCGTCAGGAAAAGTTAACACACCAGAATTTTTGTCTGTTATTGTAAAAATTAACAATTAAGCTGGAAAGATAAGGAGAAAATAATTTAATGAATTTTGATAATTTAGGTTTACTCTCAACTTAGTATTATATCATAATTAGCCCAAATATTCTAGTTTAAGCGGCTAAAAATTATTAATTAGAGGAAAATAGATAGACTTTTTTTAAGAAAGTTAGCAGCTTGTTAACAAATAGAAATAATATCCTTATGCTAGAGAAAATATTGTTAAACTAATAATATAAATTAGGAATAAATACTTATGGTAACAGCAAGTAATGAAAAAATCTCAACCCCTAATCGAGAAACTGCTTTTATTCTTTGGTTTGAAGAAGTAGGGACTCATGATGTTAACTTAGTGGGGGGAAAAAATTCATCCTTGGGAGAAATGATTCAACATTTGCAACCCATAGGAGTCAATGTTCCGACAGGTTTTGCCACTACTGCCTATGCCTATCGTTATTTTATCAAATCAGCCGGATTAGAAACAAAACTAAGGGGACTTTTTGCCGATCTTGATGTTAATGATATGGCTAATTTGCAAGAAAGAGGAGAATTAGCCCGTTCTTTAATTTTAAATACTCCCTTCCCTTTAGACTTACAAGAAGCTATCACCAAAGCGTACAAAAAAATATGCGATCGCTATCAAACAGATTGTAGTCAATTAAGTGCTAAATACCGCCAAGAATGTGAAATTGAAACTCAAAATCTAGATGTAGCAGTTCGTTCGAGTGCTACAGCAGAAGACTTACCAGAAGCTAGTTTTGCTGGACAACAAGAAACTTATCTTAACGTACATGGAATTAAAGGAGTCTTAGAATCTTGTCATAAATGTTTTGCTTCTTTGTTTACAGATCGGGCTATTTCCTATCGTCAATATAACAAATTTGATCACTTTGAAGTTGCCCTTTCTGTGGGGGTACAAAAGATGGTCAGATCTGATTTAGCATCCGCAGGTGTGATGTTTTCTATTGATACGGAAACTGGGTTTAAAAATGCTGCTTTAATTACAGCAGCTTATGGTCTAGGGGAAAGTGTAGTACAAGGAACAGTTAACCCTGACGAATATTATGTTTTTAAACCCACATTAAAAGATGGTTATCGTCCCATTTTAGAAAAACGTCTTGGCACTAAAGCCATTAAAATGATTTACGATACAGGAGGATCTAAATTAACTAAAAATATCGAAGTTTTGCCCATAGAAAGAGAAAAATTTTGTCTATCTGATGACGAAATTCTGCAACTAGGTCAATGGACTTGCATCATTGAAGAACACTATACTAAGGTAAGGGGAACCTATACCCCCATGGACATTGAATGGGCTAAAGATGGCTTAACGGGAGAACTCTACATTGTGCAAGCCCGTCCAGAAACCGTTCAATCCCAAAAAGCGGCAAATTTGCTCAAAACTTACCAATTAAAAAATCATAGTACAATCCTGGCTATTGGGCGTAGTGTGGGGGCGGCGATCGGTCAAGGAAAAGCCCGTGTAATCTTAGAAGCGACCAAAATTGACCAATTTAAGGAAGGGGAAGTTTTGGTGACGAATCGTACTGATCCCGACTGGGAACCTATTATGAAAAAAGCTAGTGCGATCGTCACTAACCAGGGGGGAAGAACTTGTTTTGATGGTAATACTAAAATCTTAACTAATCAAGGTTTTATGACCTTGCGTCAAATTTATGATCAAGGATATCAATGTTTATCAACTTTAGCCCTCAATACTATTACCCATAAAATGGAATGGAAACCCATTTTAGATACCATGAAACGTCAGTCTCAAATGATTGATATTAGTGTTTCTCAAACTGGCAAAGTTACAGATAATACTTTACGTCTTACCCCTGATCATAAAATGGTTAATCTTCGGGGAGGTGCATACACAAAAACTGAGATTCAAGAGATATTAGATCGTCAAGAAATGATAATTGTCTCACAAAATATTCCCAAGTTAGGTAATAGTAATTACCAAAAAGCTGATCTAGCTTATTTCTTGGGAGGAATTATTACAGATGGGTCAATTTATACCAGTTCAACTCATGGAGAAGTTCAGTTTATTCAAAAAGATGTCCCCGAAAAACAAGCTTTCATTGCCACGATGAATGAGAAGGCAAAGACTCTGTATGATAAATCTTTTACCTCTCAGCTTAAACCAGTTTCTTCCGGTTATATTCGAGGACAAAAGGTAACAGGACAAACGACAGCTTATCGTTTTTATTCTAAAGCGATCGCCTATGACTTAAAACAAAAAGAACAACAGATAACCCAAATTTTGTTAGAAAATGATCCTGAAATTTCCTATCATTTTTTAGCAGGGGTTATTGATGGAGATGGTTGTTATGCTAATAACCGTATTAACATCTACATCTCAGAAGAAAATCTCTTGCAAGCAGTGATTATTGCTTGTCTCAAAATTAATACAGTTCCTCAAGTTACCAAAAACCGCAATATTTACAATGTGCAAATTGTGGAAAAATTAGAGGAAATTCTAACATATACCCAACGAGTCAAAGGAGAAGTTACCTCAAGAACTATTCAAACACGCTTTTTTGCCACTCGTCAACTCTTTGAAAATCAAGAAACAGGACAAATTAAACTACGTCAAGATAACAACTTCTTGATAGGTGAAAAACAACTCCGTGAAATAGGTCAATTTGAATCTATTCTTAACGGAGATATTCGGATGCAGCGAGTCATTCAAGTAGCGGCAAAAAGCGACGGAGATGTTTATAATATTACGGTTGCTGATCATCATAACTATGTAGTTTTCACCGCTAAATATACCCCCGTTATTGTTTGTAATTGTCACGCTGCTATTATTGCCCGTGAAATGGGAATTCCCGCTATTGTGGGATGTGGTGATGCCACGCAAAAAATCAAAACCCGTCAAGAAATCACCATTTGTTGTGCAGAAGGAGACGAAGGAAAGGTATATGAGGGGTTATTACCCTTTGAAATTCAAGAAACACCTTTAGATAATTTACCCACTACTCGCACTCAAATTTTGATGAATGTAGGCAACCCTGAACAAGCATTTTCTTTAGCAGGAATTCCTTGTGATGGAGTAGGTTTAGCCCGTCTAGAATTTATCATTGCTAATCATATTAAAGCCCATCCTATGGCCTTAATCAAGTTTGCTCAATTAGAGGATGAAAATGTCAAAGATCAGATTGCTGAATTAACAAAACGCTATGAAAATAAATCTCAATTTTTTGTTGATAAATTAGCGCGAGGAATTGCAACCATTGCGGCTGCATTTTATCCTAAACCTGTGATTGTTCGGATGTCTGATTTTAAATCTAATGAGTATGCAAACTTATTAGGAGGGCAACAATTTGAACCTAAAGAAGATAATCCCATGATAGGATGGCGGGGTGCTTCTCGTTATTATGATCCCATGTATCGGGAGGCTTTTGCTTTAGAATGTCAGGCAATGAAAGCGGTACGAGATGAGATGGGTTTACTTAATGTTATCCCCATGATTCCTTTTTGTCGAACTCCAGAAGAAGGTAAAAAAGTAATCGAAGAAATGGCAAAACATGGACTTAAACAAGGGGTTAATGGGTTACAAATTTATGTGATGTGTGAGTTACCCAGTAACGTAATTTTAGCAGATCAATTTGCCGAAGTATTTGACGGTTTTTCCATCGGTTCTAACGATTTAACTCAACTTACTTTAGGGTTAGATCGTGATTCTGCGTTAGTATCCCAATTGTTTGATGAAAGGAATGAAGCAGTCAAACGAATGGTTAAATTAGCAATACAAACTGCCAAAGAAAAAGGGCGTAAAATTGGAATTTGTGGTCAGGGGCCAAGTGACTATCCTGAGTTTGCTCAATTCTTAGTAGAATTAGGCATTGATTCTATGAGTTTAAACCCTGATTCTGTGTTGAAAACTTTGTTAATGGTAGCGGAGGTTGAGAAGGGTTAAGAAGGGTTAAGTTAATTTTATCGGGTGGACTGTAACTGTCCACCTTTTTGCTATAATGGAATGATTACTTAATTTATATAAGGTAAAAAGTTGGCATTATGAAACAATTGAGGTTTAGAAAATTAGCCTACTTATTCAGTACAAAACTTTCGATAAAAGCTATTTTCATAACTTTTTGATAAGAGCTTATCGATGGATCTTAATACTCGAAAAGAAATGTTTAGTTATGCTTACATAGAAGCAGTTTCTTCAGTTGCGGGTTATTCCGTTGAACTTAAACCTAGAGCAATGGATAATGCTGGAATTGATGTAACTATTGAAGTTCCTGGAGAAGCGGGAGGAGTCCTTTTCCCTCGAATTGATGCACAAGTTAAGTGTACTGCTGCTGAAAATATTAGGAAAGAAAATTGTATCAAATTTCCTCTTCCCGTCAAAAACTATAAAACATTAATCTATCCAAATCCTTATGTTCCTCTAATTTTAGTCGTGGTTTTAGTTCCTAGTGATATAAATGATTGGTTAAAAATCACTGAAGAAGATATTTTAATGAAAAAGTGCGGTTATTGGCTTTCTTTAAGAGGACAATCTCCTACAAATAATACAGAAAACATAACAGTTGAATTACCTCGTCAAAACTTATTTACCCCAGTTAGTCTCCGAAACATTATGGAGAAAGCAGGAAGGAGGGAAAATTTATGATACTTTCTACTAACCTATTTATTGATAATATCAATTCAATAGATCCAAGTTATGTATACACATACTTGGAAAATAATGGTTGGAAAGAAGAATCAAAACTAGATGATATAGCAGTTATATTAACTACTAATAAAAACAATAAAAAGTATTCATTACTATTGCCATTAGATCAAGAAATACCTGATTTTTATTCTCGAATGTATGATGTTTTGAGAACTTTAGAAGTCGTAGATAATAAATCTAAAGAGGAAATTATAAAGGACTTTAAAAGTCCTCATCAAGTTGCTTTAGAGCAACAAACAGAAATAATTAGTTTAAGATTTCAATTTATATATGATGAGTATAAAAAACAATTTTCAGCAAAAAAAATGGGTCTTGTTCTTGTTTCTCTACAAAATTTATTCGACGCTTTTGGTGAATTAGAAAGTGGTCAGGAAAGTGAAAGTATAAGAGGCAGAATTTCTCCAAAAGTTTTAGACAAAACAGAAATTTCAGTTTTTGAAACTTTTAAAGGTTCTTTTGGGGTAAAATTAGCTTTTGCAAAACTTACTCAGCAATTAGATCTTTTTGAAGAAAGGCCTCTTGCAGAAAGAGTATCTCACAATTTTCTAGAATTAATAAATCTTAGCAATAGCTCAGATAAAGAAAATTTGAAACAAATGTTATTACATTTAAAAAAAAGAATTGCATCCAGATATCGTAAATTTTTAGCTGAATTAATTCGTGATCAATCTAATTTTTATATTGATTGGGGTTCAGTTAATCCTGAAGCTGGTGGTCATGCGTATTTAACTTATGAAAATACAGTTAATACTATTGATTTTATTAATAAAATGGAAACTGAAAATCCTGAAGAAATTACAGTTCGGGGAAAACTATTATTAGCTAGTAAAAGTAAGCGTAATTATCTTGAAATATTAAGTCTAGAGGATAAACAAATATATACAGGTGATATTTTAGACCAGGTATTAAAAAATACCAATATTGAGCTAACTATAGATCGTTTATATATAGTTACTTTTGAAGAAATAACATTGATTAATCCAGCTACAGGGGAAGAAAAAATCGAGAGAAAAGTTATTAATATTAAATATATGAATTAAACAACTACTTCATCAGATACTTTAAATGTTCCTTGAGACTATAAATTGGCTACAAAGATTACAAATTTATGTTTTCTTTAGATTGATTTAAGTTTAAAGTTTCTTTAAGTTAATTGCCTTCTCCGTGAAACCCGCTATCATACATAACATAAAACGCTATTTATCAGGTCTGCCATGAATCCATTTATATCAAATCAACTTCGTTTGATTATTGCACTCGCTAGTGCTGGTTGTTTATTGACTGTCGGGATGATTATTCCTGCTCAAGCTAAATCTTCTAAACAGTATCAAAATATTAATCAAAAGCAGTTTAATGAGTGCATAAAACCCCCCAGTTCTAACGGTTCAGAACAAGGATGGGCCCAATACTACGGCGAAAATGACGGCACAATAGAACTTAAAGTAAGAAATCAACCCATGATTCAAAATGGGACAGTTGCAGCGACACTCTCCTATCAATTTGAACCATCTAAGAAAATATTAACCTTAAATATTGAGAAAAAAACCAAATTTGCTTTTGGTCTAATTGAAGCATCAGACCAGCAAATTTGGGAAGGATTTGACGGATTAGTTGAAATTTGCCGCAACGCTAATTAAAACGATTTAGCCAATTTAACATTAATTCATTAACTTGATTTGGTTTTTCATCATGAGGACAATGGCCTGCCTGGGGAATGGGATAAAATTCCGTATTTTGTCCCATTTGCGCCCGTTCTTGATAAATTTTGGCTCCTGTAATTGGTGTCCAAGGATCTTCAGTTCCCCATAATACTAATAAGGGGTGTTCTATTTGGGGTAATAATTCTATGGGATGGGGGCCAGGAGGTGCAGTTAATACAGAAGCAAAGACTTTTTGGGCCCCCTCATCACAAGATGGTTGATACAAAATCTCGACTAATTCATCCGTGACAGCATTGCGATCGCAATAAACTTGATAAAGGGTGCGACGAATGCGCTTTTTTTGACGAATGCTGTTAAAAATGTACTTACCTGTTATGGGAGAATTAACCAGCTTAGCAAAGACTCCCATTATCAATCTTAGGAGAAAATTCAACTCATCAGGACGATGATTTAACCCACCCGCACAATTAATTAACACTCCTCCTTGAGTAATATGAGGGGAGGAAGTCATAATCATTAAAGTAAGTAAACCCCCGATGGAATTACCCACAAATACGGTAGGTTCTTGAATATGTTCTGCCCAAAAATCTTGAATCAGATCGCGCCAGAGTTCCACCGTATAATTTAACTCAGGTTTATCAGAGCCGCCAAATCCTAGTAAATCTAGGGCATAAACCCGATAACCTTCCTGAGCTAAAATGGGGATATTGTGTCTCCAGTGACCAATAGATGCACCAAACCCGTGAATTAAGAGGATAGGTTTACCCTGTCCCTTGACCGTATACTTAATGCGGTGTCCTTGCCAATTCCAGGTAAATGTTTCTAGAGAATGAGGATCAAGTAGTTGAGAGATCATAAGGAGGTGAAATTAAATGGGTTTTTAAAAGAGGTTTTTACTTACCATACCTTATTTATAACCATCCGTAATAACAGCCATAGACATAACGAGAATCTATCATTATCTACAATAAAGATATCCTACTAAAATAAGGATTAGAATCAAAGTGAAAACAACAATAACACTTAAAGAGTTGGAAAGACAAATCCTTGCCCTAAATCTGACAGAAAAAGCTGAAATTATCCAAATTTTGACCCAAAATTTAACGAATGGTTCTCAAGGAATTAAAAAAACGCAGGGTGTTTGTGATGGTGATGCTTGTGTGGGTAACACTCGCATTCCCATTTGGTCTCTAGTCAACAATCGCTGTCTCGGCATGAGTGATGCTAGTATTCTAGAAGCCTTTCCAGATCTTACTGCGGCTGATTTGGTCAATGCTTGGGCTTATGCTGATGGCCATCCTGACGAAATTTCAACTGCTATCAGAGAAAATGAAGAAATCATGCTAGAAAATGGAGAAGATTGAAAATTGGCACGCCTCTACGCCGATGAGAATTTTCCCTTGCCAGTTGTTGCGTTTCTCCGTAGTTTCGGTCATGATGTGTTGACAGCTAAGGAAGCCGGAAAAGCTAACCAGAGAATTCCTGATGAGGATGTGTTAGCCTTCGCTGTTCGTACTGAGAGAGGTATTTTAACGAGAAATCGCCGTCATTTTATCCGATTACATCAATTAAACCCAGATCATACTGGTATTGTCGTCTGCACTGAAGATCCAGACTTTGAGAAAGCCGCTATAGAGATTAACAAAGCGATTTTGGTTCAGAAAACAATCAAAGGTAAGTTAATTCGAGTTCTGCGTTCTAATTCTTGAAAATTTACTAAAGAGGTTAAATGGTTTACTTAATAGCGAAAATTATAAATCATCAATTCTCAGCCTAAAATGTTTCCTAACCTAACTTATCTTTAATTCTTTTTAACTTGTTCCATACGATCCTAATTCACCTCGCGCGTTGATTCTCTATGCACCAATAACGACCCAAAATCGTAACAGTTCTTATGAAGTTATGTTGCCAAAATTGTCCTTTTTAAAACGGAAATCTATAGTTAATTTACAAGGTTTAGGTTCTATTCCTACAGTACGGTTAGAACGCAATTTAGGTCAATTACCGAATAAGATACTACTTTAAATCAAGGAAGCTTTGATTTTTACCTTAGACTTATTTTAGACCTGTTAAGAATAAGTACAATTTTAAAATGAAAACATAGAAACATAAATTATCCTGGAATTCTAAAAAATTTTAGATTATTTTTAAGTGTCCAAAATTAATAGGCTACTCTAATCTTAATTAATCTTATCAAACTTAATCTATGAACGATTCTCAATCCTTTACCCCTCAATCTTCCCCTGTCACAGATCCGAATCATCCCTTCTTTCTGGCTCAAGATCTCGAATCCTGGCAACATCTTCCCTACTATGAACCTAATTTAAAAATAGACTCTTGGCCAGGCCGACATAAAATTGGTAAAGCCCTCCGTTTAAAGACTCCCAGAGAAGTCCATAATCGCTGGGAAGCCCCCTCAAACCGTCCTGACCCCGTAGAATTCATTAAAGCCACTCACGAGGGCAGACAAGCCAATTTAGTGCCAATTCGCATGGGGCGCATGAGTGCCTCACCCTTCAGTTTTTTTCGCGGAACAGCAGGGGTCATGGCTTGGGACTTAGCTCATACCCCAGTATCAGGCATTCAGGTACTCATAGATGGAGATGCTCACCTGAACAATTTTGGTCTATCTGGAACCCCTCAACGCACCGTTGTCTTTGATCTTGATGACTTTGATGAAGTTACCTATGGTTGTTGGGAATGGGATCTCAAACGGTTAGCAGCGAGTATCAATGTAGCCGCACGAGAATCTGGACTCAAGAAAAACGATCGCTGTGAAGCTGTTATGGCCTCTGTGGCCGGATATCAAGAAAATGCGGAACACCTAGAAAGCTTGCGAATTCTTCAAGTTTGGTATTTACACCATTATCCAGGAGAAGAAAGTACGGTATTTAAACCCGATGCTAAAATTAAGGAAATTCTGGAAAAAGCAGTCAAAAAAGCCCTCGATAACACTAACGTTAGTTTGCTAGAAGACTTAGCCTGTCGTTCTGTGGAAGGGAAATGGCAATTTATCGAAAATCCGCCTCTTTTAATCCGTACTGATGAAGTCACCAGTCAAAAAATTATTGGTTCTCTGATTAGCTATGCGGAAACCCTTGCACCAGAACGTCGTTATATGTTCCAACGCTATCGGGTTGTGGATGTTGCTCATCGGGTCGTTGGTATTAGTAGTGTGGGGTTAAGAACGTATCTGGTGATGTTGTTGGGCAATGATGATAGTGATCCCCTGTTTCTGCAAGTTAAAGAGGGTATTTCTCCTGTATTTGCCCCTTATGGGCCTTCTTTACCCCCTACAGTTACTCATCAAGGGCAGCGAGTTGTCTTTGGACAACGGGTATTACAAGCAGCAACAGATGTTTTACTGGGTTGGACTTCTATTGATGGTCGTCCTTTTTATGTGCGTCAGCTAAAGAATTTAAAAGGGTCTATTCCCCTTAATTCCCTGAAAGGTTCCGCTTTTATGACCTATGCTCGTGCTTGTGGCACTTTATTAGCTCGCGCTCATGCTCGTTCTGGAGATATTGCCAAAATTGCCGGATATTGTGGGACATCTCCCATTTTACCCTCCGCGATCGCTAACTTTGCTGAAGCGTATGGAGAACAAACAGAAAAAGACTGGGACTCTTTAGTTAAAGCGATCAAGGAAGGTCATATTCCCGCAGAATTTGGCATTTAAACCAGCTTAAATTCTTGCAAAGCAGGATAAAAATTCCGGTTTTCATGGCTAGAACGACTCAATTTGATCAAGGCAAACCGTTGAGAAGGCGTTAAATTAGCCCATTGAGAGGGTTCAATAATCAGATTAAATTCAGTCGCTTTTGCTTGGACTTCTGAGGGGATAGTTCCCCCATCTAACCAAGAAGGATTAGACTCTAAAGGAAGTTCGGTGGCTGGACTTCCTGTCTTTTGTGTGACCAAAGTTTGCAGAAATTCCCGATAAATTTGACTTTCTTCAGTAGTAGCACAAGCCATAGATATTAGCACTTGACGTTCTTCAGCAGTAAACTGATGCCAATGAGACAGTTTAAGTTTTACTCCACAGGTATCTAATTTCAGACGTACCTGCATAGGAATACAGCGTAAAGACTCCACAAAATCAGCTTCAAATTCAAAAAAATGACTCATAATTACTCCTAAACGTAGGTTGGGTTGAGGAACGAAACCCAACATTTAATTTTATGAACAAAACCCCACATTTAATTTTATGAACGAAACCCCATATTTAATTTTATATATAGCTAAAATTCTGTGACGGGCAAGATGCCCGTTCCACCATTACATCAAATAGTAAGCAATATTTTATCTTAAGAACTGACTCGGTGCGATCGCTTCTTCTTTGGGGGATAATCCTTGATTTTTTAACTGAATTAATTCAACTTTATAACCATTAGGATCTTCCACAAAAGCAATCACAGTTGAGCCATGTTTCATCGGGCCAGGTTCTCTACTTATTTTACCACCAAGGTTACGAATTTTTTCACAAGTTCCATAAATATCATCAACCCCAAGAGCAATGTGTCCATAGGCATTGCCTAATTCATAGGAATTAACCCCCCAATTATAGGTTAATTCAATGACTGTAGTTTCTGACTCATCCCCATACCCAACAAAAGCGAGAGTAAATTCTCCTCCTGGATACTCTTTTTGACGCAACAAGTTCATTCCCAAGATATCACAATAGAATTTGAGAGATTCTTCGAGATTATTAACTCTTAACATAGTATGTAACATTCGCATAACCGATCACGACTCCTTAATTATTGTTTCCTAGTTTCTATTTTATTGTGACATCTTTTTGATGGCAACATTTAGTTAAATGCGATTTAACCAGACTTTTAGTTGAGGAAGGGGCAAACCCTGGAGATCAAATTCTACTTTTAAACGACGACGAAACTCTCGTGAAACATCCCATTGTTTAAGAGGTTTAGTTTTAATCCAAACCCGAATAATTAATCCTCTTTCTTCAAAATTTTCTACCCCTAAAATTTCAGGATTTTCTAAAATATTTTGTTGCAAAATTTTATCTTGTCGCATTTTATCAGCTACATCTTTAATAATTTTTAAAGCCAGATCTACATCTGTTTCATAAGCAATAGGAATACTTAAATCTGCTCTTGACCAATTACTAGAAAGATTAGCCACAATTTTAACTTCACTATTAGGAATAGTAATTAATCTACCTTGGGAATCTCGTAATTGAGTAATTCTTAAATTGATATTTTCTACCAGTCCAGAAAAATTGCCTACCTCAATCATATCCCCAACTGCATATTGATCCTCAATAATAATAAAAAAGCCATTAATTCCATCTCGAATTAAGTTTTGAGAAGCTAAAGAAACCCCTACCCCTAAAATGCCTAAACCCGTTAATAAAGGAGCCGTATTAACTCCAATGACTGATAGTCCAACTAAAGTACCAACCCCTACCCAAATAACCGTAATAATACTCCGAGAAACAAGAGAAAGTGTGGTTAATCGTAATTGAAGTCTTTGATTAATATCAAGATTTAGTAAATCTTGGCTAAATATAATGGCACTTAATTTAGCAATTAAGGCATAACTTAAACGAATTAATAAATAAGTTCCTGCACCAACAATTGCTAATTTAGCAGGAATTCGTAAAATATTAAATAACCAAATTCGTATAATTCTTGTTTGAGGAAATAGTCCTACAATTAAAACAATTCCTCCTAACCATATAGCTGTTTGCACTAACTGTAATACTCGATATTTAACTTCTTTAATATTCCATTGTTGTCGTTCAATTAGCACCGTTGAAATTGGTTGATTATTTCTTAAATCTCTTGTCTTATTCTGTGAATGTTTAAAGCGATTTATCTGATAACCTAAAACAAAATTTATAATAACTATTCCCCCTAAAATTCCTAAAGAGATTAATCCTTTTGATAGCAAAAATATGAATTCTCGTTCTTGTTTCGCTCGTTGCAGTCCCCGTTCTAATTGTTCAATAATAAAACTAGCTTTGGTACTAGGATCAATTCCCTCATTGTTAACATCTAAACTGGTAACAGTCATGAGGCGAATTTTTTGCTCATTAATAGTTATATAAATATTTGGTAAATTATTAATGATTGTCTGTTCAATTTTGATTTTAGGAGATTCTTTGCTTAAATAAAGATCAATAATTTGATTTAACCTTTCTTCAATAACCGTCACTCGTTCACTAATATCAGATTTAGGGGCAACTACTTTAAATAAACATAGACCATCTAGTCTAATACAATTAGAAACAATAGAAGAAGGATCATTTCGCAGTAACCAATTATTTGTATCTGTTAAATCTGGTAACGTAAAAACTTGCGCTTTAATAGGCAGAGAAATTAAGCAAGTTGCTAGTAATATTAATATTACTAACAAAAGTCTTTGACCTAATAATCCTTTTTTTAATGTATTAGGTTGAGATAATAATTTAATTTTATTGAACATCAATCCCAATAATATCTTTGGTTTAACCAATTACTTGTTTAACCTCAAGATTAATTTATTTCTTAAGAACAGGCTTATAATTTAAGATTCTCACTAAAGTTCCTTCTTTGGGTAAATCTGAAGATTTAAGACGAAGTTGATTATCATTAATCTCCTTAACATTCATCTCCTTTACTAACTCTAAAAAGTTTTGAATTGGAGCCAAATCACAAGCCTTTTTATCAGCCGCACTCGTTAAATAATGAGTCGGAATCATGATTTTAGGGCGTAATATTTCCATCGCTTTTTTACCTTCTTCTGGAGTATAAGCTTTGGGGCCACCACCAACAGGAATCAAGGCGAGATCTGGTGTTCCTAACAAAATTTTTTGTTCTATGTTAATAGGAGAAGCTGCACCACCTAAATGTACTACTCGAATACCCCCTTGAGTCCAACGCCAAGCCACATTTTGCCCAAACTGTTTACCCTCTTTGCGATCGTGAGGACTGCCTATTCCTTGAATTCTGAGGCCATTAATCTCATAAACTCCCGATTCATACAAAACTTTGGGATTTCCTGGCAAATTTTCGGCTGCCCCTTCGTCCCACAATTGACTACTAATAATTACTAAATCTGCCTCTACTTTAGGCAAACGATAACCAGCAGTACAGCCGATAGCCCGAAAAGGATTAGCTAAAATTCGTAATCCCCCTCCCGTAAACAAAAAAGAAGTATGTCCTAAATACTGCACCAACAGGGAATCCTTACTCTGAGCTAAAGTAGGTTGAAAGTGAGAAACTAAGGGAATTCCGGTGGCTGCTATAGCACTAGCACCAGCATAGCGAATTAACTGTCGTCGTTTCATCTTTCTTCCCGCTAAAGACTCCCATTTAAGCCAAAAAGCATGAATAGGATAGGAAAACGGGGCGGGTTTATTGGGGTTGCCGCTTTCCCTCATAATCGGTTTCTAGTATATCGTTAAACACCATAAATAGCAGAAGATTGAGTTCTACCAATTTTTAGGTTGAAAATCCAGATTATTTGAGATTGAAACTGTTTCTCCTGCTTGAGCTAAGACAAATAAGCCTTGACGGTACGCATATTTATCGGCCCCTTCTTCAATTTCAATGCCTGCTACGGCTCCATAGAGTTGTTTTTGATTATACTCAGGAAAAAATTGCCGAAAGTTTCCTAAGTCTTCAATTAGTTCCTTGACATCATTAACGCCCAAACTACTCTTAACTTCTACGACTAAAATATGATTTTCATTTGCTACTAAGACATCAATTTCTAGGGTTTGTCCATTCAAGCGTTTTTTAACCCGTTGACTGACTTGATGAACAGGAATACCTCGTTTTAAGAATATTGTTTCACAAGCGGGTGCTACCATATTTTCGACAAAACGTCCCCATTTACCACCCAAATTACCAATTTCTTTGCTTAACTGACGGATTTCTCCGTTAATTTGTTTGATTTGTCGGTCTGTTTCTTTTTGTTGTTGAGCATTTTCCTTCAGTTGTAGGTCAGTCTCTTTTTGAGCAGCAGTTAATTCCGATTGCTTGGTGGTTAATTCGGCGAGGAGTTGCCATACGTCGTCTGCGGTAGTTGCCATAGATTATTTATGCCTTATGATGGTTTTCTCTATTTTAATGAATTATCGGCATTTTCACACATATTTAAAAAAATAATTAACACTAATATCTCCAATTTATTGCCATTCTTAAACCTAACCTACCGCTATCTTTTTTTCTAGAAAGTGATTGCTTTTCCCTGATAGATCAAGAAAAATTAATAACTTTGAGGTTGAAAATTTTCAGGAATATCGAGTTCAAATACTTCATCATGAATCCGAGCCACATAAAATCCTTCTTGCAGAGTTTTTTGGCGTAATTCGGGGGACATATCAACGGCGGCTAAAACACCATAGAGTTGTTTATCTTTATGTTCAGGAAAAAAGGTACGAAAACGTTGTAAAATACTTTTTAATTGAGTAATAGAATCTTCCCTAGCATGACTTTTAACCTCGACAATATAGGCAGTATTCAGATTACCATTGGTATAGGCCAGGACATCAATTTCCATGTGTTGCCCTCCTTTACTGACTCGCACACTGGGACTGACTACTTCCATGCCAAACCGTTGTCTGAGAATCTTTTCCATTGAGGGGAGGGCCAGACCTTCAGTAAAGCTACCAAATTTTGCACCGAGTCCCCCAATTTGTTTCCCTAATTCTTTGAGTTGTTTGCCAGTCTCCTTCAGTTGTAGGTCAGTCTCTTTTTGAGCAGCAGTTAATTCCGATTGCTTGGTGGTTAATTCGGCGAGGAGTTGCCATACGTCGTCTGCGGTAGTTGCCATAGATTATTTATGCCTTATGATGGTTTTCTCTATTTTAATGAATTATCGGCATTTTCACACATATTTAAAAAAATAATTAACACTAATATCTCCAATTTATTGCCATTCTTAAACCTAACCTACCGCTATCTTTTTTTCTAGAAAGTGATTGCTTTTCCCTGATAGATCAAGAAAAATTAATAACTTTGAGGTTGAAAATTTTCAGGAATATCGAGTTCAAATACTTCATCATGAATCCGAGCCACATAAAATCCTTCTTGCAGAGTTTTTTGGCGTAATTCGGGGGACATATCAACGGCGGCTAAAACACCATAGAGTTGTTTATCTTTATGTTCAGGAAAAAAGGTACGAAAACGTTGTAAAATACTTTTTAATTGAGTAATAGAATCTTCCCTAGCATGACTTTTAACCTCGACAATATAAGCAGTATTCAGATTACCATTGGTATAGGCCAGGACATCAATTTCCATGTGTTGCCCTCCTTTACTGACTCGCACACTGGGACTGACTACTTCCATGCCAAACCGTTGTCTGAGAATCTTTTCCATTGAGGGGAGGGCCAGACCTTCAGTAAAGCTACCAAATTTTGCACCGAGTCCCCCAATTTGTTTCCCTAATTCTTTGAGTTGGCGATCAGTCTTCTTCTGTTGTTGAGCATTTTCCTTCAGTTGTCGGTCAGTCTCTTTTTGAGCAGCTGTTAATTCCGCGAGGAGTTGCCATACGTCGTCTGCGGTGGTTGCCATAGATTATTTATTACCTTATGATGGTTTTCTCTATTTTAATGGATTATCTGCCCTTGCCGAAGGCACTGCGGAGAAGATTCCTATTCCCTGATAGATCAAGAAAAATTAATAACTTTGAGGTTGAAAATTTTCAGGAATATCGAGTTCAAATACTTCATCATGAATCCGAGCCACATAAAATCCTTCTTGCAGAGTTTTTTGGCGTAATTCGGGGGACATATCAACGGCGGCTAAAACACCATAGAGTTGTTTATCTTTATGTTCAGGAAAAAAGGTACGAAAACGTTGTAAAATACTTTTTAATTGAGTAATAGAATCTTCCCTAGCATGACTTTTAACCTCGACAATATAAGCAGTATTCAGATTACCATTGGTATAGGCCAGGACATCAATTTCCATGTGTTGCCCTCCTTTACTGACTCGCACACTGGGACTGACTACTTCCATGCCAAACCGTTGTCTGAGAATCTTTTCCATTGAGGGGAGGGCCAGACCTTCAGTAAAGCTACCAAATTTTGCACCAAGTCCCCCAATTTGTTTCCCTAATTCTTTGAGTTGGCGATCGGTCTTCTTCTGTTGTTGAGCATTTTCCTTCAGTTGTAGGTCAGTCTCTTTTTGAGCAGCTGTTAATTCGGATTGCTTGATGGTTAATTCCGCGAGGAGTTGCCATACGTCGTCTGCGGTGGTTGCCATATATTATTTATTGCCTTATGATGGTTTTCTCTATTTTAATGGATTATCCACGATCGCCGAAGGCACTACGGAGCAGATCACAATTTCCTTTCCTATTTTAAAGCTTTGTCATTTTTGTTACGATTTTTATAGCAATTTATTTTCTTATTTATCATCATTACTGCAAAAAATGTTTACAGGATTAATTCAAAGTCTTGGTTTAATACGTCCCCTAGAAACTGATCGCTTTACTCTTTGTATCCCCCAAGATGCAACAACAATTTGGTCAGATTTGGCAATAGGTGATAGTGTAGCCGTTGATGGAGTCTGTTTAACAGTAGAGGAAATCGTCTCTGATGGTTTTGTGGCTACTGCCTCTCCTGAAACTCTACAACGTACAACCCTCAGTCAACAAATTCAACAATCTACTTATGTTAATTTAGAATCTTCTTTGCGAGTAGGTGGTAAATTAGGAGGACATTTTGTCACTGGTCATGTTGATGGAATCGGTTGTTTAAAAGAGTCTATATCTACAGAAAAAGCTTGGGAACTAATTTTTGCTCCTTCTCCTTCTTTGTCTCAACAGTGGGAACAATCTATTGCCCCTTATATTATTCCTAAAGGTAGTGTGGCAGTTAATGGTATTAGTTTAACGATCGCTGATTGTGATGCTCAAGGAAATTGGTTTAAAGTAGCAGTTATTCCTCATACCTATCATCAGACTAATCTGTCTTATCTAAAAATTGACGATGAAGTAAATATTGAAGGGGATATTTTGGGAAAATATGTGGCTAAATTATTGGGACACTCTTTAGACTCTCATCGAACCCCTACCGACATTAGTTTGAACTTTCTCTCAGAACATGGCTATGTTTGAACTATCAATTATGAAAATTTGTTAAGTTTTTTAATATATCTCTCCTAAATTTTACTTAAGTTCCTAAACTTTGGTGGCGAATGTTACATTAAGAAGTCATACTGGTTATTGTGGATCTAATCAAATTTTTTGCTCAATCCTGGAGACAATTTGGAGTGTGAGGATATTTAACTTAAGATTGCCTCTTTAGTAAAGAGATAACTGCCCATTTAAGGGTCAAATTTTCTATTTCTGTGCTTGACTACTGACTGAGTCATAGTTACAGCGCAAGGCAAAAGGCAAAAAGAACTGAAAAGCCTATCAAATAAAGGTTTTAGCGATCTTCATCTTGATCTAATTTGTAAACATACCAGCGCTGCGCGCTATATCTCAAAACCAAATTATCGAGGAATATAGTGATGACTAAGCCAACTATTAAAAATCAACTATCAATCTCACACCCACCAATAACATCTTGCCAAAAAAGTAGAAATTCACGTCAAGTACCATTTTATGAAGCCTTAATTACCGTTGTGTTATTAGTGACTGCCTTATGGATGCAAGCATTTCCTAATTGGCAATTTCCTAGTAACCTCAAAAGTCAGTCCCTGACTGCTTCCCCTATCAATAACCCATGGCAACCTCGTTAAGTTAAGACAATTATCCAGGGAAAATTCGACAAAATTAATAAATCTTAATTAAGTGTTGACACTTATGTTAAAAGTTATGTAGAATAGAGAGATGTCCACTAAAATGACCGTTCATCTCCCCTCAGTCCCAACACCAAGGCTGTTAGAGACGGAAGTAGGTGATTAAAACCGAAGGAACGCCATCCCACCTTAGATCATGAGGTAGCAACAACAAATGCTTGTGATTTCCTTAATTACCTTGGCCATTGCTTCTCTGTCTGCTTTTGTTAGCCTAAATATGCAAGAAGAAGTATTTAGAGTAGCCATCAAATGTATTGCCTTGCTTTCTCTATTCATAACTCTTCTGTTAGCTCCTTGGGCGATTAAGCTGACTCTTGCTACTATTCTTGTGATGAGTGATAGAATTATTCAACCCATACTCCAGAAACCCGGAAGTTGACTAACCTTCCCTTACTTAAGCAATAATTAGGGGGAATGCTTCAGTTGAACAATTAAAACAGAACAAGGAGCATGATGTAAGACATAGTTGCTGACACTACCGAGGAGAAGTTCTTGAAACCCAGAACGTCCCCTATGTCCGATTATAATTAAATCGGCAAGCCATTCTTTAGCCACCTTACAGATAGTGCGGCCCGCACTGCCAGTAATTTGTTGATATTCAGTCTGAATGCCATCTTCAAGGGCGTTTTGACTATAAGATTGTAGCATTGCTAGGCCAGCTTGTTCAAATTCCTGCCATTGGAGTCGCCAACTTTCCAGGGTTGAATCATTACCGGCCGCAGGATACAATTGTGTTAAATCAGGAGGAATAGGTAAAGGACTATTGTCTTCCTCCCAACTAAGAACGTGCAGTAACAGTAAACGAGTCTGAGTTTGTTGTTGAGCTAAAGATAAGGCACAAGCAAAGATTTCCTGTGTCATATCTGACATATCCATTGCTACGAGGATTTTCTGGTACATCGAGGTTAAGGGTTAATTGTTGAACTAGGCCATGACCATTCCCCCATCTACATTAAACACCTGTCCAGTAATGTAAGCGGCGGCCGTATCTGTGGCTAAAAACCGCACCATTCCTGCAACTTCTTCAGGAACACCATAACGTCCCAAGGGAATAAATTTCAAGATTTCTTCTGATTTTAACCCATCAGTCATATCAGTGGCAATAAAACCAGGAGCAACTGCATTGACTGTCACTCCTCGACTAGCTAATTCTTTAGCCACAGTCTTAGTAAAACCAATTACTCCTGCTTTAGCGGCACTGTAATTAGCTTGCCCAGGATTACCCATTTGTCCCGCGACAGAAGCAATATTAATAATACGGCCCCCTTTTTGTTTCAACATCAGCTTACTGACTGCTTTAGTACAAAGAAAGACCCCAGTTAAATTAAGATCTATAACGGCTTGCCAATCTTCCAACTTCATCCGTAACAATAAGGTATCACGAGTAATTCCGGCATTATTAACCAGTATATCAACTCGGCCAAACTTATCTAAAGTTGAGGCGATCAGAGTATCTACGGCGGTACTGTCAGACACATCTCCTTGAGAGGCGATCGCTTCTCCTCCAGCTTCTGTGATTAGTTGAACCACTTCTTGGGCCGCGGTAGTTGAACTAGCATAGTTAACCACGACTTTTAACCCTGCGGTGGCTAAAGCTAAAGCAACTGATCGGCCAATTCCCCGTGAGGCCCCTGTTACGATTGCCACCTGTTGGTTTAAAGGGAGTTGATTATTGCTCATAATACGTTCTTTAATCATAAGTTTGCCAAAAACAATCTTACCGTTACATGAAACTTACGCAAACCTACTCAGTTGAAATAAGTCCCAATTCTTCATTGGATGGCTGTTCACTTCCTGCAACAACTGCGAACCGTCGGCGGCACTGGAGTCCACAGGCACTACCCGTGTAACTCACGGTGGTAACACCTGTCAAGACAAGCCGACGAGTCAGTGAACCAAGAATCCCCGCCGTTTAAAAAGCGCGGGAATGTCAATGGTAGGATAATAAATTGAGAAGATTTTGATCGACTCAACAACTTCTCATCCGATAGAAAAAGGAGACAAGATTGGTTAACACAACTTCACTTAAAACCACGAAGTCAGAAGAAATTTTTGTGGCCGCTCAAAAACTGATGCCAGGGGGCGTTAGTTCTCCCGTTAGAGCCTTTAAATCCGTAGGTGGACAACCGATCGTCTTTGATCGGGTTCAGGGAGCTTATATTTGGGATGTAGATGGCAACCAGTATATTGATTATGTGGGGACTTGGGGGCCGGCTATCTGTGGTCATGCTCATCCTGATGTAATTGCGGCCCTCCACAAAGCTTTAGACAAGGGGACAAGTTTCGGGGCCCCTTCAGTCCAAGAAAATATTCTGGCTGAAATGGTCATTGAAGCCGTTCCGAGTATTGAAATGGTACGCTTTGTTAATTCAGGAACAGAAGCTTGTATGTCGGTTTTACGACTCATTCGAGCTTTTACCGGACGGGACAAGATTATTAAGTTTGAAGGGTGTTATCATGGCCATGCTGATATGTTTTTAGTAAAGGCTGGCTCTGGTGTGGCAACGTTGGGTTTACCTGACTCTCCAGGTGTTCCTAAAACGACCACTGTTAACACTTTAACCGCCCCCTACAACGATTTAGAAGCAGTTAAAACTCTATTTGCCCAAAATCCTGATGAAATCGCTGGAGTGATTTTAGAGCCTGTGGTGGGCAATGCTGGATTTATTGTGCCTGAAGCCGGATTTTTAGAAGGTTTACGGGAATTGACCCAAGAAAACGGTTCTTTGCTGGTTTTTGATGAGGTGATGACCGGGTTCCGTCTAGCTTACGGTGGCGCACAAGAACGGTTTGGGGTTACTCCTGATTTAACTACCTTAGGTAAAGTCATCGGTGGCGGTTTACCTGTGGGTGCTTATGGCGGACGCAAAGATATTATGTCTATGGTAGCCCCGGCTGGCCCTATGTATCAAGCGGGAACTTTATCGGGTAATCCTTTGGCCATGACTGCGGGGATTAAAACCTTGGAATTGTTGCAAAAGCCGGGTACTTATGAATATTTAGAGAAAATCACGAAAAAACTCACTGAAGGATTGCTAGATGTGGCTAAGGCTGCCGGACATCAGGTCTGTGGTGGTCATCTGGGTGCTATGTTTGGCTTATTTTTTGCATCAGGACCGGTTTATAATTACGA
This sequence comes from Aphanothece sacrum FPU1, assembly GCF_003864295.1. NCBI lineage: Bacteria > Bacillati > Cyanobacteriota > Cyanophyceae > Chroococcales > Aphanothecaceae > Aphanothece > Aphanothece sacrum. The sequence continues at coordinate 124,679 of NZ_BDQK01000006.1, forward strand.
GGACGCTAAAAAGTCTGATACGACTAAATTCGGTCGTTTCCATCGTAGAATGCTCGAAAGAGGGATTTATCTTGCTCCTTCTCAATTTGAAGCCGGTTTTACTTCTTTGGCCCATACCCAAGAAGATATTGAACGTACCTTAAATGCGGCCCAAGTCGTTCTTTCGTCTCTCTCATAGCAGTTTAGCGATCAGTCAAATATCCTTGTGAGGGGTGTGAATTTCTGATCGCTTAACACATTTTAGAAAAAAATACAAACTAATGATCCAAAACTTAATATATAGGACACAAGTACTAAATAGATTAATGGCTTAAAATCTGTTTTATTAAGATCAGGTGAATAAGGCGGCAAGTATTTTAACTGACAACCTGCCGATTCAATTAATTCTTTAATACGTCATTTTAGTGAGTTTGCCTTCCTCTGATAAGCGAGAAAAAACGAGGCAATGTCTATTTTACTTATTTTAAATCTAATAAACCCTGTTCTTTTAGTTTAGGATTAAAGCGTATTTCTAGCTGACTTCCTCTGTTTTCTAAAGTTTGTTTTATCTCAGTTTCAATTCTTCTAGCGAGTGATTTAAGTAATTTCATTTTAGATAATTCATCTCCATTATTATAGGTTTGTTTTTCATCTTCGGTAATAAATATTTTAGCATCAATGGGATCTGTCCAGCTTTTTTCTTCTGATTCACTTGCGAATAAATTTACTCCATTTTCTGTAATCCATGCTTGTTTTATTTCTTCTAAAATTGTGCGACTAGGACGAGTAATTGTTTGTATTTTAATCCAATAACAGTTATCAGGTTTACGGACTAAATGTTGTTTTAAGCTTAAATAGATGTCACGGGAATAGCCAACAAATTGAAGCTCTTTTTCTTGATTAAAAATAGCATAAACACCGATCTGATTTTGCAATTCTTCAGGTAATAATCCATTATTATCTAAGTAAGAAATATATTCTAAGTTAGTTAATTGGAGAATTTCAGTTTCAGTAGTCATACAGTTTTTTTCGGCTTAATAAATAGGATAAAGTTACATTTAAAAGCATGGCTTTTTCAAATGAGATGTAAATGTGGAATGGGCATCTTGCCCGTAACAGGCTAGAAGCAGTGTACTACAAGATTTTACATCTCAACTGTAAATATTATAGTCCTTAAGTCAAGACAATATTATTCAATTTTTTGATAAATTGCACAGAGACGACTAGGGTTAAAAATTTTAGCTTTAAACATGAAATTTGGGGGGACATTAATAATAATATATTCATCAGAATTATAATAAGGTTCAAATTCTGTGGGCATTCCTTTTGGGGTTTGAATACTGTAAGGAACTGGTTGAAATAGCAGTTCAGTAAATTTGAGGTTTTGAGCGGGAATTTGTTGACTTATTTGCTCAATAAATTGCTCGTTTGTCAAGAGATTAAATAAGATTTCTTGCCCTTCTGGGGTAAGGGTGAAACTAGCGTCAAAGTTTTCAACGATTTTAAGACCCATTGTTAATTTACTTGAGATTGGAACAACTTACATTATCATACAGGAAATGTCTGAACCTATTACAAGAGATTTGACTTATTTTGTAATGATACTTAACAACCTGAGTTCGGTGTTAGGAGTTCGGAATTCGGAGTTTTCCCTTGACTTTTTTCGTGATAGTTATCAAAATTATGATGTGTAAGCTAAGACGCATTTAAACAGGGTATTTAGTATTTAGTACAAAAGCTTAAACTCCTTCTCCGGTGCTCCCTTTGCTCCGGCGCTCCCCTGCAATCTCAACTAGCAATTTATATGCTTAACAGCTTAGGAGTTCAGTATGATTCTGAACTCCTATATTTTTAACTGACTTTGGTTTGTGGATAAGTAGGAAAATCAATATATCCTTCTTTTTCAAAAGAATACCAATCTTTCATCTGTGCAGGAGGATTTAAAGGCCAATTATTGGTAAATCTTTCTACTAAATCAGGGTTGCTAATAAAAGGTCTTCCAAAGGCTATTAAATCTGCATTTCCGACTTTAATTGTTTCTTCTGCACTCTCTTGAGTATAACCACAATTTCCCATTAATGGGCCATTAAATACAGTTCTAAATTCAGCTAATGTCATCGGTTCTCCTAATTCATGAAAGCCAAATTCTAAGCCATCTACTACATGAAGATAAGCCAAATTATAACTATTTAATTGTTGAGCGACATAAAGAAATGTTTCCCTGTAATCAGGGGAACCCATATCATTATAAATTCCGTTAGGAGAAATTCTCACCGCCAGTTTATTAGCAGGATAAACGGTTAAAATAGCCTCAATTATTTCTTGAAGAAAGCGATAACGGTTTTCTAGACTTTCACCATATTTATCTGTACGGTGATTGGTTTTTGATTGTAGGAATTGATCAATTAAATAGCCATTTGCGCCATGAATTTCTACACCATCAAATCCGGCTTTTTTTGCTCTTTCTGCTGCTAGACGGTAATCTTCAACAATGCGGGGAATTTCTTGGGTTTCTAAAGCGCGAGGGGTTTCATATTGTTGTTTACCTATGGGAGTATGAACATAGTCTCCATTAAGTTTAATAGCAGAGGCAGAAACGGGAAGTTGATTATTTTCTTGAAAACTACTATGAGAGGCTCGTCCACAATGCCAAAGCTGCATAAAAATAGGAGTTTTTTTGTCATGAACTGCCTCTGTTATTTGTGTCCATCCTTGTGTTTGTTCTTCTGAATAAATACCTGGACTTTGTACCCATCCACAACCTTGTTCAGAGATTGATGCGGCTTCACTAATAATTAATCCTGCTGATGATCTTTGGCGATAATATTCGGCCATCATAGCATTAGGGATTCTTTCTTCTCCTGCTCTAGCACGGGTTAAAGGAGCCATTATTACACGATTTTTTAAGATTAAATCTCCTAACTGAAATGAGCTTAATAAGTTGGGTGAAGCTATGGTATCCATTGTTTTATTTCTGGGTTAGTATCTTACCTATCTTATCTTATTATGGTTCATTTTTTCAGAGAGCTTTACTTTTAACAGACTTGAGATATTTTCTAAAATTGTGCCATAATAATGTATACTAAAAATAGTTTAATCATTTTCTTTGCGCCGATGACCACTGCGATCGCTTCACAACTAGAATTATTAATAGATTCTCCTAAGACAATTATTCCTTGGGAAACGATAGAATCATCCTGGAAAACGCGCATAGAATCAGCAATTATTGATAATTTTTCTCCTTATTACTTAACTGTTCCTTCAGATATTGATACTTTATCTCAAATAGTTCAATTTGCTAGTCATCATCAATGGTCAATTCTTCCCTGTGGCAACGGCACTAAGCTAAACTGGGGAGGATTAATAAATAACCCTAAATTAGTTATTAGTACACAACAGCTTAATCGTATTATTGATCATGCGGTCGGTGATTTAACCATTACCGTAGAAGCAGGAATAACTTTAGCTCAATTACAAGCTACTCTTAAACAGCATAATCAATTTTTGCCCATTGATCCTAGTTATCCCGATACAGCAACTCTGGGGGGCATTATAGCAACAGCAGATGCAGGAAGTTGGCAACAACGTTACGGAGGAATGCGGGATTTAGTGTTAGGATTGTCTTTTGTGCGATGGGATGGCAAAATAGCAAAATGTGGGGGGAAAGTTGTCAAAAATGTGGCAGGATATGACCTAATGAAGTTGTTTACTGGTTCTTATGGCACATTAGGCATGATTTCTCAGGTTAATTTGAGATTGTATCCCATTCCTGAAGCATCGGGAACTTTGGTGGTAAGTGGAGAGACAAATAGTATAAGTAAAATGGCTCAAAGTCTTCTTAAATCAGGATTACAGCCTACCGCTTCCGATATTTTATCCCAATCGGTAGTCAAAACTTTAAATATTGGGGAAGGTATGGGGTTAATTATCCGTTTTCAAAGTATACCTGAAAGTGTCAAAGAACAAACCATACAAGTTAATAAGATAGCTCAAGAATTAGGGTTAAGCACTTCTTTTTATTCATCAGAGATAGAAGTTAATCTATGGCAAAAATTACAATCTTTAATAACAAGTTCCCAAAGTAATTCTTCTGTAACTTGCAAAATAGGATTAAGACCCAATACCGCAGTTAATTTTCTAGCACAACTAGATGAATTAATCCAGCACCAAGGATGGGGTATGATAAATACAAGTCGAGGAATAGGACGATTAAAATTAGAGATAGAACCCAGTTTAGGAACAGTCAAAAGATTGCGAACTCTGACAGAAGAATATGGAGGCTTTTTAACGATTTTGGATTCTCCTAAATTCTTAAAAAAACAGATAGAACCTTGGGGATATCGAGGGAATGCTTTACCCCTAATGGAGAAAATAAAACAACAATTTGATCCTCAAAATATCTTTAGTCCTTCCCGTTTTTTCTAATTCACTTTAAACCTTTTTAGACTTATGCAACTTTCAGAAAATCTGAGTAAATCGTTCAACTTTCAAGAAGCTTTAGACGAAGAAATAAAAGGATTTGATAGCAAAAATCCTCCTAAACAAGAATTAATTGACGCTTGTGTTCACTGTGGATTTTGTTTATCAACTTGTCCCAGTTATCGAGTGATTGGAAAAGAAATGGACTCTCCCAGGGGTAGGATTTACTTAATGAATGCTATTAGTAAAGGAGAAGCTAGTTTAGATGAAACCACTACCCAACATTTTGATAGTTGTTTAGGGTGTTTAGCTTGTGTTTCTACTTGTCCTTCTGGGGTACAATATGATAATTTAATTGCAGCAACTCGACCTCAAGTTGAACGTAATCAACCCCGAAGTTTAGGGGATAATTTCATTAGAAGTATCATTTTTAATCTGTTTCCCTATCCTGAACGATTACAGATTTTTTTACCCTTACTTTGGTTATATCAAAAATTAGGCATTCAAAAAATAGTTAGAACAACAGGAGTCTTAAAAATAATTTCTCCTCGTTTAGTGGCAATGGAATCTATTTTACCAGAAATTACCTTAAAATCTTTTACTCAAAAATATCCTGATGTTATTCCCGCACAAGGAAAAAAACGCTATCGAGTGGGAATGGTTTTAGGATGTGTTCAACGGTTATTTTTCTCTCCGGTTAATGAAGCAACTGTAAGGGTTTTAACTGCGAATGGATGCGAAGTTGTTATCCCGAAAACTCAAGGATGTTGTGCTGCTTTACCTGCACATCAGGGACAAGAACAACAAGCACAAACCTTAGCTAAACAAATGATAGATAGTTTTGTCGGAACTGATGTTGATTATATCATTATTAATGCGGCAGGATGTGGACATACTTTAAAAGAATATAATCATATTTTAGCGGATGTTCCAGAATATCAAGAGAAGGCTAAAACCTTTGTTTCTCAAGTGAGAGATGTGCAGGAATTTTTAGCTGAAGTGGGGTTAACTTCTCCTTTATCTCCCCTAACAGAAGGAGAATTAAAAATAGTTTATCAAGATGCTTGTCATCTCTTACATGGACAAAAAATCAGTTTACAACCGCGTCAACTATTACAACAAATACCTGGAGTGATATTAAAAGAACCTATTGATGCTGCTTTGTGTTGTGGCAGTGCAGGAGTTTATAATATGTTACAACCAGAAGTAGCAAATGAATTAGGACAACAAAAGGTTAATAATTTAGTTAATACAGGTGCTAATTTAATTGCTTCTCCTAACCCTGGATGTTCTTTACAAATTAAAAAACATTTGAATTTACAAGGTAAAGAAATGAGTTTAATGCACCCGATGGAGTTATTAGATTATGCTATTAGAGGAGTCAAATTATAGATGACTAATTTTCTTGTTTACCTCTAATTAGATAACGAACTTCTTCAAGCAGAATATTAAATCTTTCATCACTTTCTGCTTGTCTTTGTTTGATTGATTGTATTTCTTGTTGATGTTGAGCAGCAATTTGTAATAATGCTTGAGTAGTTATTCTTAAACCGTCCACACTATCTCGTACCTCAGTAATACTTTCTCGCATTTCAGTAATGCTTTCTCGCATTTCAGTCATACCTTCTCGCATTTCAGTAATGCTTTCTCGTACCTCAGTAATACTTTCTCGCATTTCAGTCATACCTTCTCGCATTTCACCCATGCTTTCTCGCATCTCATGAACGCTTGAAGCTAACTCATCGACCATTTCATCTGTCCAACGTTTAATTGTCATTTTCTTGTTAGAGGTTATTTTGATTACTACCTATTATTTTAGCTCAGTTCACTACAACTGGGAGTATTATATAAAGTTTAATAATATTATTTAATTTCTAAATTATGTTATAATAAAGCCTTAGAGATTAGTTAAAAAAACAATTCATAATTCAGTTTAAGTTAATTATGGTTTTTTCTTCACTGATTCGTACCTTACAAAAATCTCCCTTAACCCAAGAACTATTAGGGAAACTTAAACAACAAGGGTACTTAGGATTAAAAGGTGCGCCTCGACTTCCTAAAGGGTTAATTTCTTCAACTTTAGCCCAATCTAATCAGCAAAATTTATTAGTGATTTGTGCTACCCTCGAAGAAGCAGGAAGATGGGCCGCACAATTAGAAATTATGGGTTGGAAAACGGTTAATTTTTATCCTACTTCTGAAGCTTCTCCCTACGAATCTTTTAACCCTGAATCTGAGATGATTTGGGGACAAATGCAAGTACTATCAATTCTAAATAATCAAGTATCAACGAATAATCAGTTAGCTATTGTCACTACAGAAAAAGCCTTACAACCCCATTTACCTCCCCCGAATATTTTTCAAGATTATTGTCTAACTTTGCAAGTGGGAATGACACAATCTTCTAAAAAAATTGATGAAGTATTAGTTAAATTAGGATATGAGAGAGTCTCTTTAGTTGAAACAGAAGGGCAATGGAGTCGCCGAGGTGATATTATTGATATATTTCCTGTTTCTTCAGAATTACCTCTGCGTTTAGAATGGTTTGGGGATGAATTAGAAAAAATCCGAGAATTTGATCCCGCAACTCAACGTTCCCTAGATAAAATAGAGCAATTAATATTAACTCCAACTAGCTTTATTCCCATTATAGCTAATGCAATTAAAGATAAAAATTATTCATTAAATGATTATTTATCTGCCGAAGAACAAGAGAATTTAGAACAGAATAATTATCCGCCAGGAATGGGTAGATTTTTAGGATTAGCTTTTGATACTCCTGCTTGTATTTTAGATTATTTAAGAGATAATACGCTGTTAGTTTTTGATGAAATTGAACAGTGTAACTCTCATAATGATCGCTGGTTAGATTATCTAGATGATAACTGGCAAGAATTAGAACCTAGTGTACCTAAAATTCATCGAAGATTTAACGAATTATTAGAATTAACTGACAAATTTCCCAGATTATATTTATCTGAATTATCAGAAGTAACTGATACAAAAGCAATAGAATTATCAAGTCGTCCCATTCCTACTACTCCTAATCAATTTGCCAGACTCGCAGAAATCTTGAGAGGAAAAAGAGAAATTTATAGTGGAATTAGTTTAAATAAATATGCAACTTGGTTAATTTCTGCCCAACCTTCCCGTACCGTTTCTTTATTAGAAGAACATGATTGTGCTGCTCAATTTATTCCTAATCCCCGTGATTATCCAGCCATCAATAAATTCCAGATTCAAAATACAGCAATTGCTCTAAAATATTCAGGATTAGCTGAATTAGAAGGCTTTATTTTGCCCACTTTTCGGATTGTTGTTGTTACAGATAAAGAATTCTTTGGACAGCACGTTTTAGCCACAGCTGGATATGTGCGTAAACGTCGCCGTGCAGCTTCTAAACAAATTGATATTAATCAACTCCATCCAGGGGATTATGTAGTTCATAAAAGTCATGGAATTGGTAAATTTTTAAAGTTAGAAAGTTTATCTACTCGTGAATATTTAGTTATTCAATATGAAGACGGTTTATTGCGAATTCCGGCGGATTCTCTTGATAGTATTTCTCGCTATCGTCAAACAGGAAATCAACCTCCTGAACTCCATAAAATGTCAGGAAAAGCCTGGCAAAATACAAAACAAAGAGTCCGTAAATCAATTAAAAAATTAGCGGTTGATTTATTAAATCTATATGCGAAACGCTCAAAACAAGTGGGTTATCCCTATGCGTCTGATACTCCTTGGCAACAAGAGTTAGAAGATTCTTTTCCCTATCAACCAACTCCAGATCAATTAAAAGCTATTCAAGAGGTTAAAATAGATTTAGAAAGCGATCGCCCGATGGATAGATTAGTCTGTGGAGATGTGGGATTTGGGAAAACAGAAGTAGCAGTGCGGGCTATTTTTAAAGCAGTTACTACTGGACATAAACAGGTTGTTTTATTAGCCCCAACTACAATTTTAACTCAACAACATTATCATACCCTAAAAGAAAGATTTGCACCCTATCCTATTCAGATTGGTTTATTAAATAGATTTCGTACAATATCGGAGAAAAAAGACATTGTGCAACGGTTAGCAACCGGGGAATTAGACATAGTAGTAGGGACTCATCAATTATTAGGAAAAACTGTAAAATTTAAAGATTTGGGATTATTAGTAATTGACGAAGAACAACGATTTGGAGTAAATCAGAAAGAAAAAATTAAAGCAATAAAAACTCAAGTTGATGTTTTAACATTGAGTGCCACACCTATTCCAAGAACCTTATATATGTCTCTTTCAGGAATACGAGAAATGAGTTTGATTACGACTCCTCCCCCTTCTCGTCGCCCTATTAAAACCCATTTATCTAGTTATAATGTTGATGTGATTAGAACTGCTATCCGTAACGAATTAGATAGAGGTGGACAGATTTTTTATGTAGTTCCTAGAGTCGAAGGAATTGAAGAAGTTGCCGGACAATTAAAAAAAATGGTTCCCAGTGCTAGAATATTAGTAGCTCATGGTCAAATGGATGTCAATGAATTAGAAATAACTATGTTAGAATTTAATAATGGAGAGGCTGATATTTTAGTCTGTACAACCATTATTGAATCAGGATTAGATATTCCTAGAGTTAATACTATTATTGTCGAAGATTCGCAAAAATTTGGATTATCTCAACTGTATCAATTAAGAGGTCGAGTCGGACGTTCAGGTATACAAGCCCATGCTTGGTTATTATATCCCAGTAAGGGAGAATTAACAGAAACTGCCCGACAAAGATTAAGAGCATTACAAGAATTTAGTCAATTAGGTTCGGGGTATCAATTAGCAACTCGTGACATGGAAATTAGAGGAGTTGGGAACTTATTGGGAGCAGAACAATCAGGACAAATGGAAGCCATTGGTTTTGAATTTTATATGGAAATGTTACAAGAGGCAATTAAAGAAATTCAAGGTCAAGAAATTCCAAAAGTAGAAGATACTCAAATCGATTTACAATTAACTGCCTTTATTCCGGCAGATTATATACCAGATTTACAACAAAAAATTGATGCTTACCGAACAATTACTTTAGCTAATTCTAAAGAAGATTTAACACAAATTGCAGCAGATTGGATTGATCGTTATGGGAAAATTCCTTCTTCTGTGCAACAATTATTTGCTATAATAGAGTTAAAACAAATTGCTAAATCTTTAGGATTTTCTCGTATTAAACCAGAAGGAAAAGAACATATAGTATTAGAAACTCCCATGGAAGAACCCGCTTGGAAACTGTTACAAGAAAATTTACCCAATCATTTGCGATCGCGCTTTGTTTATAGTCCAAAAAAAGTAACAGTAAGAGGATTAGGAATTGTAAGACCGAATAAACAATTAGAAAGTTTAATCGAATGGTTAGGGAAGATGAAAGGAGCTTTGCCTGAACAAAAAATAGAATAGAAACTAAATAATCAACGTTTTGTACGACAGTCAGTAAATTAGAATGATAATTTTAAACTCAGAAGTTTCTTAATTTGGCATTTTACTGGTTAATTTTACATCTTAGTTTCGATAGAAACTGAAAAGATAAATCAACAAGAACCCATCATCCAAAATGAAGATGAGTCATCTTAATCATGTCCAACAAAATTCCAAACAAACCCTCCAAATCACCAATAAAATGCTCCCCAGCCTCAATATCCACTAGATTTTCAACCAGTCTTAAAAACTTCCAATTACTACCCGTTGTCACCACTCCATAGATACAAGAAATTTGATTTTGTTGCCGCTCATTAAAAATTTGCGCCGCCACCATCTCCGCAATACATTGGGGAATACCGGATTTAATATTATCATTTTTTGCTTCTACCAAAGTCACCACTGGAGCTGTTACTTCCAATTGTTTAGGAGAATAACTAATAATAAAATCACACCGTCCAGTCAATCCCTTAGACTTGTCAACACTAAAATCGACACCAGAAAAAAAACTAATCTGACGATTAAAATACTTCCTTAGCTCAACCATGATTGGCGATATAATCAACTCAGATCGCGCCTTTTCTGTATCAATATCCAATGCTAACGGTATATTTTCTTCTAAAATTTCCCTCAATAGTGGGCTTGGTGTTACTGACTGAATGTTCTTGAAAATTTGAACCCGTTCTTGCAGAATTAAATTAAACTCAGATTCCAATTGTGACAGGGTAAATTCACTGTAAGACATTGTTATAAACCTAACCGATATATGATTATTCCTATGATACCGCTTTTCTAAACCGGATTTAGTATAATTGGCCGTTAAAAAAGTAGGGGTCAACGGCCGTTGACCCCTACCAAGAATAGAATTATAGGATAATATTACAATTCTCTGGGTTCACAATAAACCTTTCCACCCTCATCAGGTACAACATAACAATTGTTATAGCCCCGAATAAAAGCATCAAGAATTGAGTGATCAGACTTGCGGTAATATTCACCTAAAATTGGTTTAATTGCTTCTGTAGCTGTCTTTAAATGGTAATGAGGCATGGTTAAAAAGATGTGGTGAGCCACATGAGTTCCGATATTATGATGAATATCATTGATAAACCCATAATCATGATCAACCGTAGATAAAGCACCTTTTAAGAAGTACCAATTTTCTCCACGATACCAAGGAATATCAGGATCAGTATGATGTAAAAAGGTTACTAAATCTAACCACATGACAAAGACAATGTATGGGCCAAGATAGTATTTAACTAGCCATAAAAAGCCCCATTGATAGGTGAGAAATCCTAATAAACCTATCATTAATGAGCAACAAATGGTACTGGTGAGGACATCCCATTTTTCAGAAGGACGAAATAAAGGACTATTCGGATCAAAATGAGTTCCTTTTCTACCCGGAGTCCGTTTAAATAAATACAATGGATAGACAAATAAAACCATTTTAAAACGGACAAATTTTTCTAACCATTCCATCTCATTATATTTAGATTCTGTGATGGGATACCAACTTTCATCAGTATCAATATTACCTGTATTTTTATGATGAGTGCGGTGACTAATACGCCAACCATGAAACGGCACTAAAATAGGCGTATGAGATAAATGACCAATCAAATTATTTAGCCATTTATAACGAGAAAATGAACCGTGTCCACAGTCATGACCTACTACAAATAAAGCCCAAAACATGGTTCCTTGCATTGCCCAAAAGATGGGCCAGAAAAACCAAGAATCTAAACTATGAGCGATCACATAGAGGACACAAACAATAAAAACGTCCCAAACAAAATAAGAAAGAGACTTAACCACAGAAGATTCAAAACAATGGGGGGGAATTGCTTCTTTGATATCTTGTAAACTAAAGGGAAGGTCAACGACTTTGGGTTGCGGCCTATACGCAGTCATGGGTTGCTGCATTCAGTTCTGGTTCTCCTATTTAAAGCTTGTTTGAGGAAAAAGAGTTAATTTTTCTTGATCTAAGTTTATTATTCTACATTAAAGAGTGACCCTTTTTACCCTAAACCTAAAATTTAATTTTGTTAAAGGTTAAACTGAGATCAATTATAGCCTAGTGAGAAACGTAACCCGTTGAACCTAGGGCAGAATTAAGAAGTTAAAACAATATGTTTAAAATCAAGATTCTCTTTCTACTTAAATGCCGACCACAATTTATCAGTTTTTCTATTTTACTGGGACTGGTATTGTCAGTAAACCTCTCTAAATTTGCTCATTAATCACCGCAATACAATCAATTTCAACTAACACATCTTTAGGAAGACGAGACACTTCTACACAAGCGCGAGCGGGGGCCCTTTCTGAATTAAAATATTGAGCATAAACTTGATTCATCTCTCCAAAATTTGTTAAATCACTGAGAAACACTGTCGTTTTTACTACATAATTATAACTGGTTCCAGCAGCTTTTAAAATAGCTTCAAGATTTCTCATTACTTGTTGGGTTTGTTGGGTAATATCTCCATTTCCCACAATTTCCCCCGTAGTTGCATCTAAAGGAATTTGTCCTGCTACAAATAATAATTTCCCTGTAGCTGCGATCGCTTGATTATACGGGCCAACGGGTGCGGGGGCATTTTCTGTACGAATTACTTGATAATTACTCATGGATTAATACTACAACAAAAAAACGTTTTTCACTTACTTTATTGTACATGAATTTAAACGATTGGCTATAGTACGATACTATCCAGTAAATCCCCAAAACTGCATTCCGGTTCTACCGGACAAGTTATGCTAAATTATTACCAATAAGAGACATTAACTCGTTCATAGTTAAGCTATACAAACAAAGGTTGCCTACACAATCTATAATGGCTGTCCGCGCTCATCGGACTTCGTTTTTATAGGATAAGGCTTTAGCCTTTTATTAATTGTTAGTTTAGCATAGTAAGTTTCGTAGAACCAGTCTTTCCTAATCTGAAACCTTATAGAAGGGCTGCTCAAAAATTAGGGAGACTTCAAAGAAATCTTAGTCGTAAGATCAAAGGGTCGAAAAATCGCAACAAAGCCAGAATTAAAGCAGATAATTCTATTAACGTTTTTATGGATAAGACCTAAAATCATTTCAACAATCTAAAATTTGTCGGGTTAACTGTTCACTCTGTAAAGTGTCACTTACTGATCCTCTCTATCGCAAATATCCGTTAACTTAGATAGTAAGTAGGTGGTGATAATTAAAATAACAATAGAAAAGTTCCTAGTGATGGCTTTAGCCATTATTATACAAAACTTTCAATCCCTAAAGGGAAGCTACTACAAACATTCGTTTATTTATGACCTCCTACTTAATAGATTTTACAAAAGGAGTAACTCTAAGGTAATAAAATTATGAGTAAACAAGCTAAAAAACACTTAAATTGTTTAGTAAACAGTGCAATTTTTTCTTTTTCCCTTGCTCTTTTGTTGAACCCTTTGGGAGCGATCGCCCAAAAGACCCCCAATGATATTATTATTGATACCTCTGGTCAAGGTTCTACCCCTCCCCCACCTCCTGTTAATACCAGTTATGATCATCCTCGTTTTACCTGTCAGATGGAAAGAGGAAAATATACTGTTATGTATCATCCTGAAAGTCAAGGAAGTCAACCTTATCCTTGGGCAATTCCCAGTGATTTAGGAGATGGTTGGACAGCACAACGTCGTTGTAATGAAATTAGTCGTCGCTTAGAAATGTATCGACCGGATGGTTTATTAGAATTAAAAACAGGACGACAAAATAATTATAATACAATTTGTGTCACTACTCAACAAGATGCTGCTTGTCGCATTGTTTTAACGGTTCCTCCTGGTAAAAATGCCGAAATTACTCGTAATCAGATTTTCCAAACTTTAGTAGCTGCAGAGGAAGGACAATATGGTCAAGGTGTTAATGCTTTTTCTGGAGGAAATTCTGGTAATTCTTTAGGAAATCAATTAGGTCAACTTTTGAATGGAAAAATTCCCCAAATGGGTAGACAAACTCCAACTAATACCGCTAGTAATGCAATTAATTTAAGACCTTTTCTTGATCCCTCTGATGGTGGAACTGGATCAAAATTACGCAAGAACCCCTCAAATTCACCTTCAAATTCTCGTACACTTAACCCGGATAAGTATCGCTAATTTAAGTCATTGTTCATCAATTTTTATCCTCTCCTTAAACTAATTAGGGGAGGTTTTTTTATGAATTATGAATTATGAATTATCAATTATCAATTTGTTACTATCCATTACTAACAACTAAGTTATCTCGATGAATAACAGTCTCTACCCCTTCATAGCCTAATAATTGAGCAATTTCATCAGAACGATGTCCCTTTATTTTATCAATTTCCTCCCTATTATAATTAACAATTCCTCTAGCAATTTCTTTACCATTTCCATCACATAATTGTACGGCTTCTGTCGCCTCAAATTGTCCTTCAATTTTGGTAATTCCGGCAGCTAATAAGGATTTTCCTCCTTGACAAATTGCCCGAACTGCCCCACTATCTAAGTATAATTTTCCTGTTGGTAATAACCCATAAGCTATCCAACGTTTACGAGCATTATCACTCTTAGGTTGGGGTTCAAACTGAGTGCCAATATTCTCTCCTTGTAATATTTTAAACAAGTTGTGAGGATATTTTCCATGAGTAATGACTGTTCTAACCCCAGCACTGGTAGCAATTCGCGCTGCAGCTAATTTGGTCATCATTCCACCTGTTCCCCACTGAGAACCTTTATCCCCCGCTTGAACTTGTAATTGGGCAAATTCAGCCTTATTCACTAAAATAATAGGTTTAGCATCTGGTACGAAACGAGGATCAGCCGAATATAGCCTATCTACATCCGTTAAAATAAATAACCAGTCCGCTTTAATTAAACTAGCAACTAAGGCGGAAAGAGTGTCATTATCCCCAAATTTTAATTCTTCAATTGCTACTGTATCATTCTCATTGACAATAGGAATTACTCCTAATTCCAACAGAGCATCAAAAGTATTATAAACATTCACATAACAAGTCCTTTCTATCAATTCTCGACGGGTTAATAAGACTTGGGCAATAGGTTGTCCTAAAGTGCTAAAAAGGTCGTCATAAACCCTAATTAAACGCCCTTGTCCCACAGCCGCGATCGCTTGTTTTAGAGCTATTTTTTTGGGACGTTCTTTTAAATTAAGTCGTCCACATCCTACCCCAACTGCACCAGAAGAAACTAAGACTACTCGATGACCACATTGTCGTAATTGAGTTAAGGTTTCTACTAAAGCAGCGATAGTTGATAAAGCTAATTGTCCCGTTTCTGCTTGGGTCAAACTAGATGTACCAATTTTAATGACAATGGTTTGTTGAGAATTCATCAATTATTATTATGAAATAGGAAACAATAATCTATCAATTTAGTGTGCCGCTTTTAAACCAGCCCCAATTAATCCAACTTGAGGATTTAAGATAATATGAAAGGGAATATTAGCTAATAAAGAACCTAAACGTCCCTTATCTCGAAAACTTTTAAGAAAGTCTCCTTGTAGCATCAAAGGTAAAATTTTAGCGGCAATTCCTCCGGCTATATATAATCCTCCATAGGGTAATAATTTTAAGGATAGATTACCAGCTTCTGCCCCATAAGCTTCTATAAATATTTTCATAGTTTGCTCACACAAAATATCTTTATCTTTGAGGGCTGCTTGAGAAACTTCTGCTGCTAAATCAATATTTTCTTCTTGCCAAACTTTATAAATTTGTTTCATAATATCTGTTTCTTGATCAGGGTAGCGATCGCGTAAAAACTGATAAATTGAAACAATTCCTGGCCCTGATACTACTCGTTCTACTGATACTCTAGATATTTGTGAATTTTTTTGAATATAAGTCATTAATTCAAATTCTAAGGAAGTACGAGGGGCAAAATCTGCGTGAGATCCTTCTGAGGCAAATATCCCATAACTCCCATTAGGAAAAGGTAATAAAAATCCTTCTCCTAATCCTGTTCCGGCCCCTAAAACAGCAATAGGAGATTGGGGGTTAGGTTGAACGTCTTGTAGAGTATATAAATCATCTTCTCTTAATCCTAAAATTCCATAACCAATGGCAGAAAAATCATTAATTAAAGTTACCTTTTCTAAGAAAAGTTCTTGCTCTAAGCGAGTGCCTGTTAATAACCAATGGAGATTAGTTAGTTCTGAAGCATTATTCACCACTGGCCCCGCAATGCCAAAACAAGCATTTTTGACGGTCAATGTTTTGTTTAATATGTGACTTGCTTCCTCAAAAAAATGACGTATAATTGGCACTAAGTCACAGAACTCTTGACTAGGATAAACTTGTTCATAAAGGGTTGTTTGTTGGGGTAAATGATTCTCATTAACTGAAGCTTGTGAGTTGACTAAACGAAGAATTGTTTTCGTTCCACCGATATCCCCAGCGAGTAGCATTGTCATGATTCGTTTAACTCCTGATTAAATTTGGTTCGGGTTGGGTTTTATTGAGTAAAATAATCTATGTCAATTTTCTTGATATCATAAGATTCCAACAAAGAAACGTCTACATTATGATCAATTAATAATTACCCTAGTTTTTGCCCATCAATTAAGTTACTTTATTTTACTGATTTAATCAACTATTCTTTTTCATCAAATTATTGGCTTAACATAAATTTACCTGTTATCCATTTTTCCTGATTTTGGCTAAATTTGCTCAATTATAAGATTTTGGCAATTTTAAGAAAAATATGTTAAGATGTTATAATACCATTATTGTGTCTAAAAATAATTTAATCTAATATTTTGCTATTGCTATAAATTTATTTTAATTAATATTTAGATAAGAGGTTTAAAGCCATTAATACAATACTTGAAGCAACGGTTCATGGATCATTACGTTCATTTTTAAGAGAAAAAAAACAACCTTTATGGGATCACCATTTAACCATGGCCCGCTTAGTTTCACGGGGGTTACGTTTAGGCCGTTCTGCTATCATTCAAACTGGTAGCACTGTCTCTCGTTATGGATTAAGTTATTTAATGCCAGCTTTATTAAGTGATCGCTCTGTTTTATTAGTAGCTCCTCTTAAGGTACAACAACGATTATTCCAAGACCAAATTCCTTGTCTTCAGCAATGGTTACAAACTGATAAAGTAATTAAAAAAGCAGAAAATACAATTAATTTTAGTAATTTTACAGGGCTTTTAATGGTATCTCCTCAAGTTTGGTTAAGCCATTATCTAACTAAACGAGTTGATTTTCCTGATCATATTCCCACTCTCATTGATGATGCGGATAACCTAGAAAAGTGGACAAGAGACTATCTTACTCTAACCCTTACCCCTGAGCATTGGCAACAATTACAAACCGCTTATTCTGCTTATGGTAATTTAATTCAAGAGGTTCGTTTTCATCTCAAAAATAACATTTTTAGTCATCCAAATAATCCTTATGAATGTTACCTCATCGAAGGAGAAGCTTATGATAGTTTACAACACTTAGGGGAAGTGTTAACGGGGGAATCTCCCTTGCAACAATTTTACCAACAAAGTCAACAACCAAATCAATTAGTTTGGGCATCTATTGATCGTCAACAGCAAGAATTTTATCTCCATATTAGTCCTTTAGATGTTGCTTCAATTTTACAACCTATCTGGCAAGCTTCCCCAGTCGTTTTAATGGGGGGTTTTTTAGATGGAGATAAAACCGCTAATACTTATCGCGAAACCATTGGTTTAACAGATGATATTCTTTGTTTAAAATTCTCTCATAATAGACAAAATGAATTAATTAAATTATATATTAGGGATCGTTTTCCTCTACCTAATACTCCTGAATTTCAAGGAGTTTTAATTGAAGAAATTATCCTTTTAATTAAAGTTTGTATTCAACGCTCAAATCCAATTATTATTATTGTTAATGATACTCCGTTAAAATCACAAGTAGGAACCACTTTAGCGGCTGAATTTGGTTCAAGAGTACAGGTAGAAAAAACAACTATTAGTGACAATAGTATTTTAATTAGTGGGTGGGATTTTTGGGATTCTTATCAGGAAGTATTACCTATTCCTCAATTATTAGTGATGGCAACTTTACCTATTCCTTCTTTAGAAAATCCCTTAGTAGCTGCCCGTGTTACTTATTGTAAGCGACAGCATAAAGATTGGTTTCGTTCTTATCTGCTTCCGACAGCATTAAAGGCTATACAAAGGGCCGTAATGCCTTTACGAGAATCTCAAGGAATTGTCGCTTTATTAGATAATAGAGTTAATTATAGAAGTTATGGTCATCAAATTTTGACGGCTTTAGAACCTTATGCTAAAATTAATTATATTGATGCTAGTTGGTTTGAATAACAATAAGGCTGCATTACTATGATTTATTTGATTAAATGAAGATTATGATCATTCCATAATATTATTAGCAAATAATATAAATTCGTTATGTTAATTGTAAGCTAAGACGCATTTAAACTGGGTATTCTCTAATTAGTTAAAAAAGCTGATAACCCTTACTATTCCAGGTTCTCTGTTCCCTTGTCTCCACAAACTAATTTAGATGCTTAACAGCTTATTATCTCTCTTAAAAAAATACTTAAATCAAGGTTGTTTGCTTGGTTATAATAGTAAAGATTTCTATGATTTAACAAGAGATTATCTAAAAAAAATTAATGATATCAAAAAGAAGAACTTAACTCCTAAAATTTTATTACTAGAACAAAATGATTATAAATTTTTAGCTGCATTTTTGGCTGGAATTATCGCTGAATGCCCTATTTTTTTAGGTTATAATCAATGGGGACAAATAGAATTAGAACAAGTAATTGATTTAGTTCAACCTAATCTAATTATTGGATTAAATATAACAGAACAATTAACCCCTAATTTTACTCTGATTAATTCTGAATTATTAAACTTAAAAAATAAGATAATGATTCCCACTGGAGGAACATCAGGAAAAATTCGTTTTACTATTCATACTTGGGAAACTTTATCCGCTTCTGTTAAAGGATTTACTGATTTTTTTGAGGTTAATACTGTTAATTCTTTTTGTACTTTACCCCTCTATCATGTTAGTGGATTAATGCAGTTTATGCGCTCTTTTTTAACAGGAGGTAAAATTATTATTTACCCCTATACAAGACTTAAACAAAATGATAAAATAGAGTTAGATTTAAGTGATTTTTTTATTTCTCTTGTGCCAACACAATTACAATTTCTATTAGATAATAAGCCTAAATTATTAACTCAATTTAAAACTATTTTATTAGGAGGCGCACCTGCTTGGCCATGTCTTTTGGACACCGCTAGAAACTATAAATTAAACGTAGCTCCTACTTATGGAATGACAGAAACTGCTTCTCAAATTGTTACCCTAAAACCAGAAAATTTTCTCTCAGGTAATCAAAGTACAGGTCAGGTTTTGCCTCATGCTAATATTTTAATTGATTCAAAAACAGGCTTGATTAGCATTCAAGCAAAGTCTTTATTTTTAGGTTACTATCCTCATCAAGAAAACCCTAATCAATTTATGACTGATGATTTAGGATATTTTGATCATGAAAACTATTTATATATTGTGGGTAGAAATAATCAAAAAATCATAACTGGTGGGGAAAATGTCTTTCCAAAAGAGATAGAATCTGCTATACTTGAGACAGGATTAGTCAAAGATATTAGTGTTATTGGAATTTTTGATCCTCAATGGGGACAAGCAGTCACTGCTCTTTATCTACCCAATAACTCCTCAGTTCAAGTAGAAGCAATTAAAGCCTCTATTAATTATAAATTAAGTAAATTTAAACAACCTAAATATTGGATTCCTTTAACTCAATTACCGCGAAACCAACAGGGTAAATTAAATTATCAGAAATTAAGAGAAATCGCTCTTACCTATCTAAATTGTAATAAATAAAGAAATAATAAAGCAGGGAGATAATTGCTCTCGTCCCTGCTATAATTATAGAAATTTGGAATATTTACTACCCCAACGTGCCTATTGTCACTTAGTATAGTGCTTCTTCTTTATGTGTTTCAATAACACAATCTCCGGTAGGATAAGCCACACAAGTAAGAATATATCCAGCTTGAATTTGATCATCATCTAAGAAAGATTGATCAGATTGATCAGGAGCAGGACCACTTACCAGCTTACCAGCACAGGTAGAGCAAGCACCAGCGCGACAGGAGTAGGGTAAATCTAAGCCTTGCTCTTCAGCAACGTCTAGAATGTACTCGTCATCAGGTACTGTAATTACATTGTCTCCATCGGGAGTCTTTAGAGTAACTTTATAAGATGCCATGGATAGTTCCTCTTCTCAAGTGAAACAGCAGTTTTCCCTTACAATGAAGGTAGATTAAGCTCTATGACTTCATTAGTAAGTTTCATCTTTAGATACTACGGGAAAACCATCCATAGTTGAGTAGGGATTAGTAATGAAATTCTCAAACAAACTTAAAATAAGTTTTACTTATCTATGGTGGACTCTTATGGGGTAAATAATTGAGTTTAATCTATTCTTTTAATAGCCTTATGTCAATATATGGTTTAGTTTGTTGACATTTTGACCCGTTTAAGAATCAATTATTGACTTATGAGTATTAGTTATGTTTATAGCTTTGATTGACGATCTTTCTTATTTCATTCCAGCAGGAACTGGAGATCTATTTTCCCTGCTGGAGTGAGAGGAAAATCCTAGTGAGTCATCAATTAGAGAACTTCACTTTCTTGGTGAGTCATAATAGTACAATCTCCTGTAGGATAAGCAACGCAAGTCATCACCCATCCGGCAGCTAATTGATCGTCATCTAAGAACGCCTGATCGTCTTGATTGGGAGCAGCACCACTTACCAGTTTACCGGCACAGGTTGAACAAGAACCAGCGCGGCAAGAAGAGGGTAAATCTAGTCCGGCTTCTTCTCCTGCGTCTAAGATGGTCTGATCATCTGCTACCTCAAGTATAGCGTTGATTCCTTCTTCTTCGTTGATCAAAGTAACTTTGTAAGTTGCCATAAGTGATTCCTGGTTCAAGTGAAACGGCTGTTGTTACCTATGATGGTTTTCATCATAAGTTCCCTTTTTTGATACTATAGGAAAATCATGCTATTTTTTAACGAAAGGAGTAAAGAAATTCTTAAATAAATTAATCCATCTTAATTAATTCATCAAGATAATAAGTTTAGATTTTTTTTTATTTTCTGTTTAGTTTCATATATAATCTTTTTAAGATTAATCAATAAAGTTAAAGTTCTAATAATTGTGATACTTTCTCATTCTCATCCTCTCAAAATTGGTATTGTTGGTACGGGATATGCTGCTCAAAGACGGGCTGAAACTTTCCAACAAGATCAGCGATCGCAACTTTGTTTAGTTAGTGGACATACACCCGAAACGGTGAAGACTTTTTGTCAAACTTATGATATCTCATCAAGGGATTCTTGGCCAACCTTAGTTAAGGACAAAGATATTGATTTAGTGGCTATTTGTAGCATTAATCAAGATCATGGTATAATTGCTCAAGCTGCTCTAGAAGCGGGAAAACACATCATTTTAGAGTATCCTTTATCTTTAGATGTAGCCCAAGCTAAGTATTTATTAAGTTTAGCTAATCAAAAAGATAAATTACTCCATGTTGAACATATCGAAATTTTAGGGGCATTGCATCAAACAATTCGTCATTATTTACCTGAGTTGGGAACAATTTTTTATGGTCGTTATGTGACCATTGCACCACAAAATCCTGTCCCGCGTCGTTGGACTTATCATCATCAAATGTTCGGGTTTCCTTTTAAAGCTGCCTTACCTCGTTTTCATCGTTTTACTGATTTATTTGGGGAGGTAAAATCTATTACTTGTCATTCCCGTTATTGGGATACTCTAGAAGATGGATATTATAAGGCTTCTTTATGTGATGCTAAATTACAGTTTAATCAAGGGTTAAGTGTGGATATAATATATGGCAAAGGTGAAGTTTTTCATCAAAGCGATCGCACCTTGGAATTATGGGGAGATCAGGGTAAATTAATATTTGAAGGAGATCAGGGAAAATTAATTACAAAAGAGGGAACAAAAAGTATTGAATTAGGGAGTCGTCGGGGTTTATTTGCTCAAGATACTATTATGGTTTTAGAGCATTTATTTGAGGGTAAACCCCTTTATATTAGTCCTAAATCTAGTCTTTATGCTTTGCAAGTTGCTGATGCTGCTGAACAGTCTTCTCGTTTAGGAAAAACTGTATTTTTAAATGAATACGATTAAGTCGTTAGATTTAAACTGCGACATCTTTTAAGGAAGCTAAATAGGCCGTTTTTGAGTCCCAAGTAATGCTAGAAACCCGCATTTCTGCCATAATTAAATGACCCCCAGGACGAAAAATTGTTACCTGTGTACCTTCGTCTGCGATGGGTAATCCTAAAAAATAATTGATTAATTCAGATTTAGGACGGGCAAATAATTTCGCTGCGGCAGTATTAACAAACTTAACTTTTCCTTCATCATTAATAAGCACTAATCCTTCTGTTACCCCTTCTAGAATTCGTTGAAAATCTTTTTTAGTAAGTCCTAGATTATCGGGATTTTTCAGTTGTTCAATAACTTGATCTTTTGCTTCTAACATTTGTTTAATTTTGTTATTTTCTTGACTCTGTTGAGCAATAAATTCCTCTGTTATGGTTAGCTTATCTGTCTTTTTCCCTTTTTCCTCTATAGTTAGTTCTCCTTGAGACGATACTTTCTCAAAAGATGAGTTATTATCAAGCACAAAAATATTAGAGACAAGAGCATCTAATAACTTGTCAAGCTGCAACTTCATTGGGATTAGGAAATGATTGGTATGCTTTTACAATATCATCAGTTTAACTGCTTTTCTGTACAAGATGTCACATTATTGATTAACTGAATAAATGAATTAATGATATATTTATAAGGCTACAATGCTCATTCTGTAGTCGTTATAGGAGATAAAAGTAGGTAATTATTTTTTAGATAACTTCTTTGACTAATATTAAAAACTTCCGATTTTTGTTATATTATAGGCAGTTGAGATAAATGCAGTTTTGGACAATTTTGGGATAATCAATATCCACTTTACTAAGTGGAAATAGGGATCACAGTTAAAGTAACAGTTTCTATCATAAACAAATGTTTGTAGTAAGCTATTTAGGGCTTGAAAGCATTGTAGAATTTTATGTTCAAGCCCTAACTCGACTTAGCCCACCTTTGCGGGCGTTGCTGATTGATGGTATGATTTTTATCTCGCGCAAAGAATCAACGCAAAAAATTGCTGTTTCATACTCCGATTCAGCAACGCCCGTTTTCGTAAGCCTCTACGCATTTAAACTGTATATTGGCAAAGCGCGGAAACAAACCGTCATTTCAGTTAACAGTTAACAGTTATCAGTTATCAGTTACTACCGCAAACAAGTCGGTAGCTTGAAACAACGAATATTTTTATTTCTATCCTCTTGCTCATAGGAGGCTTGAAACCTTTTTTTTTGGTCAAACTATCATCCCATCACTTCATGAGTCTTCTTTCGGTTCAGGTAGTTTAACTAGAGAAATTTGACCATTTTCTTTAGGTGTATGACTACTGAATTGTCCCATAATTTTTGTTACATCTACCCCCGTTGTTTCTTTTAACTGCTCAACAAAAGAAGCAATTTTAGGAATATTATTTCCCTGACTTCCATCAATAACAGTCACATTGTTAATATCTACCTCTGGAACACTATCAGCAATAATTTTTAATAGGGATTCAAGTTTCTGAAAGAGAAAGATTTCTTTAGCACTAGGGCCAGCCGCTTTCCAAGATAAAGCTAATTGTGTTTTACCTTCAGCTTCAGCTTTGCCATCTTCAATAATACTAGCAGCTTCTCCTCTTGCTTTAGCAATTTTTTGTTGACAATCTGCTTCAGCAGGAGCAATAACATCAGCTTCTAATTGTTGCTCTACTTGTTTAATTCTTTCTGTTTGTACTTTAACTTCTGCTTCAACTTTTGATAATTCTGCCATGACTACAGATTCAACTTCAGCTATCATTGCAGTCCGCTTTGTTTGAGTATCTCTAACTCGTTTTTCCGCATCAGCTTTAGCAATTTCTAAATCCCTTTCTATTTGTCTTAAAGCGGTATTTCTTCTATTAGCTGAATCTTGAATAATTGACTGAGAATTTGCTTTTGCTTCAGCAATTCTAGCATCCCGAAATAACTCTGCTTGTTGCTTTCTTCCAATAGAATCAAGATAGTGGACATTATCAGAAATTGTTTGAATTTGCAAACTATCTAAAACCAATCCTAATTTCTCTAAATCATCTTCTGCTTCTTCTAATAAACTTTTCGCAAAGGCAATTTGATCCGCATTAGCTTGTTCTGGGGTAAGATTAGCTAAAACTCCTCTTAAATTTCCTTCTAAAGTTTCTTTTGCTAACTGTTCAATATCTTTGCGTTTTTTCCCTAACAATCTTTCAATGGCATTATAAATTAATGGTTCTTCTCCTGCTACTTTAATATTAGCGACACCTGCTACGGTTAAAGGAACACCTCCTTTAGCATAAGCATGAGAAACCTTAAGATCAATAATCATATTAGTTAAGTCCATTTTAAAGACTTCTTCAACTAAAGGAACTCGTAGACTACTACCACCTTTTACTAAACGATAACCAATTTTCCCTCCCGTTGGTGTTGTCTGACTACTTCCCGCAAAAATTAATACTTCACTGGGTTGACAAATATAGTAATAGTTACGGATGACTAATAAACTAGCACCTGTTCCTAATCCCAAAAATCCTAATAAAAAAGCAATGAGTTCCATTTTACATCTCCTTTGATCACTAATAATATACGAACTTTTCTATTATGACTTTAATTATGACCACCTACTTATGAGTGAGAATATCAATAACATTAATTCCCAAGGTTTTAGCAGCACTTTCAAAAAATTTCTCAAGAATTTCTAAGTAAACTTTAAGTAAAACAGACACAGATTTTCCATCTCCATTATCAATCACTGTTATGTGATTAAGATGAAGTTTAGCCGGAATTTTTGTCGCTTGTTGTAATACTTCTTCTAGTTGTTCAATTAAGAATAATTCTGAAGCTTCTTGTCCCATATCTCGCCAAACTTGAGCAAACATATCATTCACTAAGGCAGCAGCTTTGGCATTTTCTTCATAACTTGCTGCATCTCCTTTGGCTTTTAATTGTGATGCTTTTTGTTGTGCTTCTGCGGGTAAAACTTCATCCGCTTGTAACCGTAATCTCTCTAATTCTGCCCTAACTTTTTGTAGTTGTTGTTCTACTTTAGCTCGTCTTTCTTTCGCCGCAGCAATAGTGATTTCTTCTTCAGATTTTGCCTTTTGTTCGAGTCTAGCTTTGAGTTTTCTCAGTTCATTTTGTTTCTCTAAAATGATAATTTGATCCTGAGTTTGTGCTACTTTAGCCTGTTCGTCACATTGAGCTTCTATCTTCTCAGCTTCGCTCAAAGCATCAGATTCAGCAATTTCTGCATCCCTAATAATTAAAGCAATTTGTTCTCGACTTAAAGAGTTTAAATAACCTACATCATCAGAGATATTTTGAATCTTTAAGGTATCAATTTCTATACCTAATTTCATCAAATCTTTTCTGATATCTGAAGTGATTCTCTCAGCAAATTTTAAGGTATCTTCGTTTACTTGTTCCGGGGTTAAAGTAGCAACTACTGCTCTTAAATTCCCTTCTAATGTTTCTTTCGCTACCCTAATAATTTCTTGGCGATCGCGTCCTAAAAATCGTTCAATTGCATTACCTACAATAGTAGGATTACTTGATACTTTAACATTAGCAATAGCTTGAATATTGATGGGGGTTCCTCCTTTAGAATAAGCTTGTTTAATCTCCACTCTAATGGGAGTAGTTGTAACATCAATTCGTTTAACTGTTTCCACAATAGGAATACGAATTCCTCGTCCCCCTGTTAAGACTCGATAACCAACTTCTTGACCTTTTTTATTTTTCCATTTTCTGCCACACAAAATAACAACTTCGTTGGGTTTACAAATACATAAAAATGATTTAATAAACCAAACTGACAAAATTGATCCAAATATAAATAATGCAAAGGGTAAAACGATTAAACTTAATGAGGAATTATCTGATTTATTAGGGGTTACAGGTTGATAAGGATCACTTGCAGGAACTTGAGTAATTAGGGTTTGTTTTGTTGTAAATGATTGAATGGTCATGATTAATTATCCTAAGTTATTAGTTGTTAAAGTTTCTTAATTCACTTTCTGGAATGACCCAGATTTTGTTACTTTGCACTTCTGTAATTAAGACTTTTTCTCCTACTTCAAATTGATGAGTTAAATGGCTAACCGCTTTAAAGTAACGGGTATTGCCTTCAAAAATTACTCTTACTTTTCCTTTGCTATCTTGATCAAATGGAATCTCTACAACTCCAATTAAACCGACTAAATTATCAAAATCAATGAAACTATTTATCACGGTATTTTGTCTCTGTAATTTGAGAATTATTAGAAAAAGACCCCCTATACCAATACCGATTAAAATGGAAATTAGAGCTAATCTGAGTAGTTCTTGTTGATTCATTATTCCTTCCCTTCATGTTTAATAAACTCCCTGATTATTTACTGAATTGTAAGAATTAAAAGGATAAGCTTAAAACTAAAGTTTATTGATTTTTAATGACAAAAAATTTTGATGATAATAGCAAGAAGAAGTAATAGGGGGCGGGTTTATTTAACTTTTTTGTGAGAATCATTGATTTATGTAAAAAACCGGCCCCTACAAATTTTATGTAATTAATTTTGTCTATCTACTTAATCACTGATTAACTCGAATTATTCTCCTTAAACCTCTCTACGCATGAATCTGATAAACATAGTTAAGAATCAAATTTGCTATAAGTAGTCGGACATAAATAAACAATACTATGTTAAGAAATGTAACTAGGTTGTAACCCCTCTCCCTGCTCCGGCGCTCCCCTGCTCCCCTGCTCACTTCACCGTAACGTTTATTTTTGTTCAGTTACTTACTGCCATGCTAAAGCATTATCAAAAAAAAAACAATAACAACTTAATTTATCTTTACGTTATGTTTGTTTCTATCAGGTTTTCTTATTTTTCATAAACTTCATATTATTCATAAAAATCGGATCAAATTATAGAATAAAATTCTATCTTAGCGACGATAAGCCATCGCAAATCGGTCAATTCCTGCTAAATCAGGACATATATTAATCTCAATAAAATTATTAGAATTTTTTAATAATTTAGAGATAATTTCTCCCTGTCCTGCCATCATTTCAATTAACCAAATCCCACCAGAAATGATATAATCAGGGGATGTATTGATTAAATAACGGATAGAATCTAATCCATCCTCACCTCCATCTAATGCTAAAGAAGGTTCATGTTCTCTCACTTCCGGTTGAAGTTGAGAAAGGGTTTTTGTAGGAATATAAGGAGGGTTAGACACCATCCCGCTAATTTTTCCTCGAAACTCCTGGAGAGGACTCCACCAAAATCCATGATAAAAGTTAATTATGTCAGAAAATCCTAAATCTTGGCTGTTTTCGGCGGCAATAGCTAAAGCATCTCTACTGGTATCTACAGCATGAATAGTAGCGTCAGGGAACATCTGAGCGAGTCCTAAAGAAATCGCACCACTTCCCGTCCCTAAATCAACCCAATGCCCTAATTCTAAACCCTTGATGGGGCTTTTTTGTGTTGCTGCAACTGCCAAATCAATAATTAATTCAGTTTCGGGACGAGGAATAAGAACACTAGGGGATACTTTGAGACGAAAATTACGCCAAGGAGTAACACCGACTAAGTATTGAACCGGAACCCTTTTATTAACACGAAGTTGCCATAATTTGGTTAATTCAGATAAAGAAAATTTAAGGGGAATTTGTGATTGTTGCTTAAACGATTCTAGACGTAAAGAAAGTGTATCTAATGGGGCAACTTCTTGCAATAACCAGTCTACTTCTTGAGCCGAAATATTAAAGGTAATTGCTTCTTGTTTCGCCCAATTTCGCCATTTAACCAACTCTTGACCGGATACAATTGGCGAGTTTAACATTAGTTTAAAGTCAGATTATTTAGGTTTATTTGGGGCATTAGCTCGAATAATTTGAATCATTTCTTGAGAGGGCCACAAGCGAATACTTTTCCAAAATTCATCATCTTGTTGCTCTAAATTAGCTATTAATATATTTAGAGGAATCACTTCAATTTTGAGAGTTGACCCCACTTCAGGGTTATTTTTTTTCAACTCATCAACCATTTTCTGAATCGCCCCTTGTTCAAAAAATACTGGAACAATATCCTGATTATTTTGTTTAATAGTTAAATAGCCTTTTCCTGGGCCACCATTAGCAATATATACAGGAACACCTCCTTGATATGGTTGTCCATTAATACCAGCCACTTTTTTAGCTGCATCAAATTCAACTTGAGTCGGAACATATTGAAGCACAAACCGTTGAGACTGAGTTGAATTTTTTCTAGCAAATTGATATATTTTTCCTAAAGAAATCACTTTAATTTTATATTGACTAGCTAAGTCTGGCTTATCTTTTTGGAACTGAGCTAAAGCTTGTTGAGCATCTCTTTGACTCATAAATATACTAGCAAATATTGTTTTATCTTCCAGTTGAGCTACCAAAGGTGCGCCTTGAGCATCAAGAAAGGTAAAAACAGGAATTCCACTTAACATTTGTACAATATCTGCTTCAGGTAACGCTAAAACGGCAGAAGATTGACTTAACCAAGTGGGTATAAGGGTGCTTGCTATTAAACTTAGGGTAATTCCCCAACGCTTTAAAGTTTTCATCTTAATTCTCGTTTCTTTGATATTGGTATTAAAACATAAGTATAGGGGCGATTTTTTGACAAATTTCTGGGGGCTAAATATAGGTTTAAATTTCAGGACTTAAGGTTCTACCGGAGTTGTTATGCTAAATTATCACAAATAATAGACTTTAACTCGTTCATAGTTAAGCTATATAAACAAAGATTGCCTATGCAACTTATAATTTAGTACGCGCTTGTCGGACTTTGTTTCTAGAGGATAAGACTTTAGCCTTTTATTAATTATTAGTTTAGCATAATAAGTCCGGTAGAACCCCACCTACTTATTTAGGGGGAGTAGTTGGAGTAGATTGGGGAGTTTGATTAGATTGAGATTGAATTTCTTTTTGGATAAATTGTATGCTTTCGTTAGAAGGAACCAGTCTGATATCTTTGTATTTTACATCCGTTTCTTGTTGTAAAAGACCAATAATTTTTTCTAAGGAAACTACTTCTATTTTCATGGTTGAAGCCAAATCAGGTTGATCTTTTTTCATCTTATCAACAATCATTTGAACCTGTTCTTTTTCAAAGAAAAAGGGGACAATCTCTTGATTATTTTGTTGAATACTCAACATTGCTTGTTGTGGGCCACCTCTGGCGATGAATAAAGGAACACCCCCTTGATATTCTTGTCCACTGGCAGTTAGTAACTTCTTCGCTAATTCTACTTGACTTTGTATAGGCATCAAGGAGAAACTCAGCTTATCGGGTTTATCTGCATTTGCGGCAGCAAACTTGTAAACTTCACTAAGTGGCACTGGTTGCACTTTGACTTTTTTAGCTAAATCTGGCTTATTTTTCTGTAATTCCGCTAAAAACTTTTGAGCATCTTGTTGACTAATAAATACCTGTGTTACCTTTTGATTATCTCCTACCACCGCAATCAATGGGCCTCCTTGTTCATCCGTAATAGTAAATACGGGAACATCTTGAAGAACTTTAATAATATCTGCTTCAGGTAAAGCGAATACTTGGGATGGTTGAGCCAAAAAAGACCCTAAAATGGTGCTTCCTATTAATCCCAGGGTGGCACTCCAGCGAATAAATGATTTCATATAGGCTATCCTCAAACGTTACAGGCAGGTTTATTTTAGAGTTAATCAGCTTATCAGACAATTGAAAGGGATTAATTAATTATTTATCCGATTCAAATTGTCCCTATCCTAATACATTCTAGCCAAAAACTCATCATTAACATTTTCAGTTAGGCTAGAGTTTAGTGAAAAAGCAACTAATTAAGCCATTATTTGCCTATAAGACGAGATGCTTGACTATTTAAGTTCCTGATTACATTATTTTTTAATGTACGGTAGTATTATAATGTAATTATCTTGTTCCCTATTGCTTATTATCAGTTAATTTGATGAAACGATTATTTCTGAAGGCTCAAATTATTTTATGTCTAGCTATATTATTGACTTTTTTAATTATTATTTCTCCTGTGAATGCCACTTTATTAGTAGGGAATACGAGAGGGGATAATATTGTAATGTTTGATGAAAAAACGGGGGAATTTTTAGGAGAATTTATTACTCCAAAACTAGGGGGTTTAAAAGCTCCTGATCATTTAGCTTTTGGTTCTGATGGTGATTTTTATGTTAGTAGTGGTGATAGAGTAGAAAATTCTGCTATTATTCGTTACGATGGTTTGACAGGAAAATTTAAAGAAAAATTTGCTTTTGGTGGTGGCTTAATTCGTCCTTTTGGCTTTACATTTGGCCCTGATGGCTATTTATATGTAAGTAGTTTTTTAACAGATCAAATATTGCTTTATGAAGGAAAAAATGGTAAATTTATTGATGTTTTTGCTCAAGGAAATGGTTTACCTGGGGGATTAAATGGCCCCAATGATTTATTATTTGGCAAAGACGGAAGTCTCTATGTAACTACTGAAGGGAGTATTAAGGGAAAATTTTCTGGTCTTCCTAGTCAAGTTTTGCGGTTTACTCCTGGAGAAAAAAAGCCTACTGTATTTATTGATCAACCTCATTCTTCAAAATTAGAGTATGTGAGCTTTTTAGGTTTAAAATTTGGAGCTAATGGAGATCTATTTGTGAGTGATTTTGCCAATAAAATTAGACAATATAATTCTCAAACAGGGCAACTAATTAAACTTATTAAGACCCATGATACAGACATCAATTCTAGCCATCATGCTATCGGCAGTTTAACGTTTGATGATGACAATAAATTATATACAGTAGGATTTGAGTTAAACAATAATAATCAAGGTAAAATACTAAGATTTGAGGGGATAGATAATCAATCTTTGCCTTTTATAAATCAGACTAATTTTATCTTAGTACCTCCCACTGATAAACTAATTCGTCCTATCGGAATTCTTTATACTTCCAAACCATTAAAATCCGTTTCTCAAGACAAATTAAATTATGAATCAAAGTCTAAATAATTGGGAAAAAATTGTCCAAACTTTTCAACATATTTGGGGTTATGAAGATTTTAGATATCCTCAAAAAGAGATTATTCAATGTTTATTAGAGAGTCAAGATGCCCTCATTGTGATGCCAACAGGTGGGGGAAAATCCCTCTGTTTTCAACTTCCAGCCTTATTAAATGAGGGATTAATATTAGTTATCTCTCCCTTAGTTGCTTTGATGGAAAATCAAGTATATGACTTAAAAAACAGACAATTACCAGCAGAATTATTACATAATGAAATCCCTAGAGATCAAAAAAAAATAACCTTACAAAAGATTAAAAATAATCAACTTAGGTTACTTTATTTATCCCCAGAAACTCTGCTTATTAATTCTGTTTGGCAAGTATTAGTAAGTCCTGATGTTAAGATCAATGGATTAATTTTAGATGAGGCTCATTGTTTAGTACAATGGGGAGAAACTTTTCGCCCTGCTTATCGACGTTTAGGGGCAGTCAGAACGGCTTTAATTGAACAAAAAGCCCCCCATACTAAAATAGCGATCGCGGCGTTTACAGCAACGGCTAATCCTCAATCTCAGGGTATTATTGAAAGGGTTTTACAATTAGAAAATCCGCAAATATTTTGTTTAAGTCCTTATCGATCTAATCTAAATTTAAACGTCAAAATTGCTTGGACTCCTCGTTGTCGTCGTGACCTAATTCTTCAATTTATTAAACCTAGAAAAAGACAATCTGGTTTAATTTATGTTCGTTCCCGTCGAGACAGCGAAATCTTAACTCAATGGTTACAATCTGTCAACTATAAAGTAGGGGCTTATCATGCTGGATTAAGTCCTCAAAAGAGACGAGAAATAGAGAATAAATGGTTAGAAGAAAGTTTACAATTTGTAGTTTGTACTTCTGCTTTTGGGTTAGGAATTAATAAAGCTAATGTACGTTGGATCATTCATTTTCAATCCCCTTATTTACTGTCAGAATATTTGCAAGAAATAGGACGAGGGGGACGAGATGGAAACCCGGCCCATGCTTTAACATTAATGAGTGAACCGACAGGATGGCTTGATCCCAGTGATCAACAAAGAGACAAGTATTTAAAACAACAATTACAGAAACAATATCAACAAGTTAAACAGTTAATTAAACAGATACCAAAACAAGGAGAAATAAACGCGATTACTCAACAATTTACTCAAGGAAAGATCATCTTATCTTTGCTTCATAGTGCCGGACAATTAGAATGGATAGATCCCTTTAATTATCGCCTAAAAACTAATATTTCTACAATTAATTTATCTCAATTACAATCTTCTCAAAATGAACCATTAAAACAAATGAGACAATATCTTTATACAAAAAAATGTCGTTGGCAATTTCTCTTAGAAGCGTTTGGATTTAAAGAAGAAGCCAAAGAGTTTAAGTGTGGACATTGTGATAATTGTCATCGCCAATCATAACAAAAATATGGCATTATATTTATTGACAAAAATTATTTTACATGGTTTTACCGAACTTAGGATGTAAAACGATTACAAATTACAGGCTTAAACCCCCTCAGGGTTAAGCTATAGGAACTAAGCCTGGCTACCCAGGCTTAAAATTAGGCTGTGTAGACAGCCTTTGTGCTTATAGAATAAGGCTTTAGCCTGTATTGATTTATTAATTTTACATAACAAGTTCGGTAGAACCTTTTACATTAATGATGATTAGGATAATAAGCTGAACAATATGCCCCAAAAAATTAGGTTTTTATTTTGTTTAAGTTTTTCCGATGTCTTAAAATATTCTTGTTTAAAATAACTTAATAATAACTGAGAATCTCCTCCCGTTAAAATAATTTGACTGCTAGGATATTTTTTCAACCAATCATCAATAAAAGTTTTAATTCCTCCTAATATAGTATACAAAATTCCACTGGTAATAGCATCAGGAGTATTAATTGACCAACGAAGGGGTAAACTATCAGGTAAATTAACATTAGGTAACGCTGCAGCTTTTGTTGCTAATGATTGAAATTGTAATTTTAGTCCTGGCAAAATTGCCCCTCCAATTAAACTGCGATCGCTATCAACTCCTGTTAATGTTAATGCAGTTCCTGCATCTATAACCAAACAAGGGAAACCATATATTTCTCCTGCACCTAATATTGCTAAAGCGCGATCAATTCCCATTGTAGGATAGATATTTTTTAGAGGAATTTGCTCTAAAGTAATAATTTTAGTATTAGGATAATTTTGCCATAATTTAGTTTGAGAAGGAACCACAGAGGCAATATATAAAGGTAAATTATTAGGAATTGTAGTAAGCAAAAAGTCTGAGGGTAATCTTGAAGTTATTAAAGGATTAGATAAATGGTTCGTATCCCAAGTTGTTTGTAATTTATCTTCTTGAAAATATGCCCAATGTAAGCGAGAATTACCAATCATTAATGCTAACCAATCAGGTGATTTTGAGGTAGGTGAATTATTCACAATTTAACTATAAAAAAATATTTGTGTGAGTTACGATGAATATTAAATTAATTAGTTGGTTTTCTACGTTATCTTCACCTAATCAAACCTACTGGAATGTTTCAAGTAATTTGGTGCATTAGGATTCGGGTTTGTTGGGTTTCGTCCCTCAACTCAACCTACTACAATAATAATTTAGGGAGTTTCTATTAACACAGTTACCGCAGCATTAGCAATAATCATGTCATCATTCTTATCATTTAATTCAGGAATAGCGCGTCCTTTAACTATCATCCCACCTTCTCTTATAGTAATACTTTTTTGACCAAAAGGTAACACCGCTAAAACCTCATCTTGACGGACACTTTCCGGGTAAGGAACGGCTACTTGTACCTCTACAATCATCTCATTAGGATGACTCAAACCTGCCACTTCCCAGACTCCAGGTAACGCATTATGAGCGATCGCATTGCGAACGGCCCGGGCTGCTGCTACAGTAGGATCTTGACCATGTTGATCAATACCCATTCCCATCTCAATAATAAATCGTTTACGTGGCATAGTTTTTAATAATTACAATCTATTATACTTATTCTAATCATATTCATCTAAATCAATTTCAATTAAATTACCTTGATTAGCATTTTCTAAAGCTTTTATTAATTGTTTTTTATTAGCTTCTGATTTAAGAAGGTAAGTTGTTTCATCTTCTTCATTTTGAGATTCAACTAAAATAATTATCTCTACTATTGTTCCTTCAATAAGTTCGGTAATAGGTACTTCAATTTTTCCATTTTTACCAACAATTGCTTTTTGTTTTAAACCTTTGAGCATAATTTTAATGTTAACATAAATTAATTAATGAGAGGTTTCATATTTAGTAATTAAATCCCTTACTAGAGGGACTAATTCTTTGGGAATTTCCATTAGTGTTCTTGTCAAATTTTTGCCAATATGTTCATCTTCTTCTACTGTTTCATCTTCAGTCTGAGTGTCATAATATTCAATAACACGATGCACTTTTACTTCATCCCATCCTGACGGAAATTGATTTTTATTCATTGTTTTACCTACTACCCTGTCTTTTTCGATATGCGGTCAAAGGTTTTCCTGTTAATTCGTATGCAGTAATTACAAAAATACCATTTGTTTGATTATCGGGTACATAAATAACTTTTAAATATCGACCTGCTTGCGTTTGACCAATAGCTACTCTAGATCCTTCCCTTCCTTGACGATCCTCTCCTGGACATCTTAAGATATCCTCAACTTCCCGTTCATTAATATTGTGTTTATAAATATGGGGTAAGTCGGTTTCAGAATCGATATAGAAACGAATCTCCATAGATTGGCTACCTATTTAATATTATAGCTATAAAATTATTAAAGGTGGGCATTGCCCACCCTACTAATTAGACTTTAGCTTGTTCTTTGACTAATTTCTCCCAACCTAATTCTTTTAGGTTATTATTACGACGTAAAGGACGAGTTGCTAACTCTAATATATCCCGCGCATTGGTAAACCCGTGAATTTGTGCAAAGGTAAATTCTACTGACCATTTAGTATTAATTCCTCTTGCTTCTAAGGGGTTTGCATGGGCCATTCCTGTAATAACTAAGTCAGGTTTTAATTGATAAATGCGTTGAATTTGATTATAATTGTCGGGTTTTTCCACAATTTTTGGTAGAGGAACTCCCATTTCTTGACAAGTTTTTTCTAAGAATGCTAATTCTGCTTGTTGATAACGTTTGTCCATGTAAGGAATGCCAATTTCAGGACAAGTCATTCCACAACGAATTAAGAAACGGGCCAAAGAAACCTCTAATAAATTATCTCCCATAAAAAAGACAGATTTACCGCGAATTAATTGGAGATACTCTTCCAAACTTTCCCAAATTTGTGCTTCTCTTTCTTCTAAACCTTGAGGTTCAATATTAAAAACAGAGCAAATTTTTTCTATCCATGCGCGGGTTCCGTCGGGGCCAATAGGGAAGGGTGAACCGATTAATTTACACTTACGACGACGCATTAATGTAGTGGCCGTTCGTGATAAGAATGGGTTGACTCCACTGACATAATATCCCTCATCAATAACGGGTAATTCTGTATAACGTTTTGAGGGCAACCAACCAGCTATTTTTATTCCTTGTTTCTTCAATTCTAGGGTTAAATTAGTAACAACTGGGTCTGGTAAAGAACCAAACATAACTAAGGGAGGATGATCTGCATATTCGGATTCTTCTTGTTTAATATCTTCTTTCTTCCGTCCAAAGTTTAATAGTTTATGAATGGCGTTTCTTTCTTCTTTTTCTCCTTCTGCTTTGGCAGTTTGAGGACATTTATGGGCCATTGCTGCTAAGACGGTATCTTCTCCTTGAGTAAAGGCATAATCTAAACCGTTAGCTCTTGCTGTTACAATAGGAATACCGATTTCTGCCTCTAATTTGGGGGCTAATCCTTCTAAGTCCATTTTAATGATTTCGGTGGTACAAGTACCGATCCAAACGATTACGCTAGGGTTGCGATCGCGTTTAATTTGGACACACAATCTTTTGAGTTCTTCGTAATCATTTAATTGAGCAGAAATGTCTCCTTCTTCTAATTCTGCCATCGCATAACGGGGTTCAGCAAAAATCATGACTCCCATAGCATTTTGTAGGAAGTAACCACAGGTTTTTGTGCCAATAACTAAGAAGAAACTATCTTCTATTTTTTGGTATAACCAAGCAACGCAACTAATGGGACAAAAGGTGTGATAATTACCTGTTTCGCATTCAAATTGTAAAGCGGTGGGTTCTTGTAAAGCGGTCATAATTTAGAGTTCTCCTTTGCTAAGTTGTTGAGTTGGCGAATTATTTCAATTTCATCAATTTCTGATGAGTTTAATTGTGGCAATTTTGCTCTTTCTTCCTCTCTTTTTGTGAGTTCCTTATCAGGATCAAAATGTAATCCCAGAACGTCTATAAGCTTGTCTCCATCAGAATTAAGTTGACAAAAAGGTGGCATCCAAATCGATAATTTCGGTTCTAGAGCCGTAATTGCGCCTAAAATGATATCAGCACAAGGACGTTTACCATCATCAGTTGTTTTACGCCACCAACTTCTAGAGTCCATTAAGGGTTTAATCCAAGAACGGTTAATTTGATAGTAATCTAACCATTTATTAGGTAGAGTTGCCTTGATTTCTTCAAAAGTAATCATTATTAAGTCTCCTTATTAGCAAAAGTAACTATATTTAGTATTCCCTCACCAATCAGGATTTATATCACCTCACCGAAAAAATTAAATTACACTTGACAAAATTGCCATAACCTCCCCTTTAAACTTCCCGTCTTTCTTTGCGTCTTTGCACGAGATACAATTCGTAGGTTGGGTTGAGGAACGAAACCCAACAAAACCCAACTAAAATAACCGTAAAATGTTGGGTTACGCTATCGCTAACCCAACCTACAATTAAATAATTAAACCATCATTAGATCTAATTCTTTTTCCTCTGATTTAACAGGCTCTTTAGGATTAAGATAGAAATCAGACAATAAAGTGAATAATTCCCGATCTTGAGCATCATTAGGAATCACGCCTTCAGGTAATGCTAATAACTGATCTGCAATGTTTAAATAATAATTGCAAACATACTCAAGAGAAGGGTCAGTTTCTGTCATCTCAAACAACGTTTTACCCTTAACACGAGATACCCGAATATCCTCAATTAACGGTAAAATTTCTAACACAGGCATGGGAACCGCTTCTATATATTTATCAATTAAATCACGCTTAGAAGTACGATTACCAATTAACCCCGCTAAACGTAAAGTATGAGTCCGTGCTTTTTCTCTTACTGAAGCAGCAATACGGTTAGCCGCAAACAACGCATCAAAACCATTATCTGTCACAATTAAACAATAATCTGCATAGTTTAAAGGGGCAGCAAAACCACCACAAACTACGTCACCTAAAACATCAAAAAGAATGACATCATACTCATCAAACGCATTCAATTCTTTGAGTAATTTAACGGTTTCTCCTACTACATAACCGCCACAACCTGCACCTGCGGGGGGACCACCAGCTTCTACACAATCTACACCCGCATAGCCTTTATAAATCACATCTTCGGGCCAGATATCTTCATAATGAAAATCTCTTTCTTGTAGCGTATCAATGATAGTAGGAATCAGAAAACCTGTCAGAGTAAATGTGCTGTCATGTTTGGGATCACAGCCAATTTGTAACACTTTTTTACCCCGTTTGGCTAATGCTGTGGAAATATTACAGCTAGTAGTAGATTTGCCAATTCCGCCTTTTCCGTAAACTGCAATTGTTAAAGTCAAGGGTCAAGTCTCCTGTGTGATCAAAATAAATTTTGTTTTGTCAATCTCATTGATCGAATTATGAGGCAAGTTGCCCAGAATGAAAAGGAACCTTAAAGATGATTTAAGAAGTATTTAGGCTAAATCAAGTTTAAAAAGTTTTAATTAACATATAAATCCTTTATTAGCTCATAATATTGCTTTAAAGCCTCAATTATAAATTTTTGTGTTCTGTATTAATATAATCAGGAACAAAAACAAAAAATGAGCAGAAACTCTCAAGCATACAAACTCAATACAATGGCTAAAACTCATGATTGAGGCTTATGACAGTCAATAAAAATGGATAATTTAGGCAATCACAAACCGTAAAAATTATTAAGGAAGGCTACAAAAACCCTGAATTCATGGGGGTTTAGGGACTAGGCGATCACGCAGAAAAGATTATTATTAAGAATAATTAAATTTTGAAGGGGTCAAGGACCTTTGATTGGTTTCAACCTAACGGAAACTCAATATGCAATTCCCACCATCCCACCCACACCATGCCAAGGGTGGGGTTAACTGTACAAAGCCGTAGCATAGCAGGCTAATATTAGTGAAAGTCCGCGTAGGCGGACTTTGTTTGTATAGCCACAGGCTTTAGTCTGTCGGTGTTTGGGTATATAATTACCCTTGACCTGATAGCCTTATCCAGTCTAATTTAT
The DNA here is from genome assembly GCF_003864295.1 of Aphanothece sacrum FPU1. Taxonomy (NCBI): domain Bacteria; kingdom Bacillati; phylum Cyanobacteriota; class Cyanophyceae; order Chroococcales; family Aphanothecaceae; genus Aphanothece; species Aphanothece sacrum. The sequence goes on from NZ_BDQK01000006.1 coordinate 163,215, forward strand.
GAGTAAATCAAAGCCGCCTAAAATTGCTCCTCTAACATCTGCCTTAATTATCTCCATCGCCATAACCATCATGGTATATGTCCTCAGAGGATTAGGAATCTTAGGATTTATTCCTGGTAGTATTTTGTTATTATTGATTGCAGTATCAATTATCTTAAGTATTGTTTACAGTATTCGACCTCCTAGACGTTTGTAGAAAGAAAGTAACTCAAATACTGATAATATAAAAGTCTTTGAGATTAAGTTTTAATATTGATAAGACTTAAGTACATAATGGAAACCATTGTGTTATTGTGCCATTCACTTTTATTGATAACCAGAAATTATGACTGGAAAAGTTTTTAATGGTAATCCGGCCACCTTGCTTGTTCTCATTCTGCCCTTTGCGGGGGCAGTTATTCTGCTGTATGAAGCCTGGCCATTTTTACTAGGACTTGTTGCGTTAATTGTCATCTGGAAATTATTTGACAATTATCTATGGCAACAGTGGTGTTTTCAAGTTGACCCCATGTTTAATCAGTTACTTCAGGCTAACCAGGGATGTCTCACCCCGATGGATTTATCTTTAAAAGCAAATCTAGGCGCGAGACGTGCCAAAAGATTTCTGGATAAGAAAGCCGAAGAATATGGCGCGTATCGGAAAGATTTGCCCGAAGGGGGGCAAGTTTATTATTTTATTACTGCGAGTACCCTGGGCAGCATTTTAGATGATAGTGAACCCGTTGCAAACGAGACAGATTTTACAGACGAAATAGACGACGATAGGGACACCGTAGAGGCTACTATTCCCCCTGAAGTCATCGTTACAACCCCCGAACCGGAGAAACCCCCTCAATCTCTATTATCTAGTCCTTTTGCTCAACTGGCAGAAATCAAAGAAGAACGACAAAAATCAAGTCAAACTTCCTCAGAAACTGTTTCCTCTGAGACAGTTTCTCCAGATGAAATAAAAGAAGTACAAACAGAAATTGAGACAGTTTCTCAACCAGAGGTTTTAGATACATCTATTGAGTCGGTTTCTTCTGATGAATTCTTAACTGCAACGGATAGGGTTTTAGACAGTTCTTTAACTGAGGAAGAAAGCCCAGAAGAAGAAGAATACTTAGAAACTGAAACTAGCACCGATAAACCTCGTAAATTATCCCTAATTCAAGTGGATTTAGCTAAACGATTAGACACCACACCTAGCACTATTGGACGGCGTAAAACCGAACCTGATTTTGCTCAGTGGAGTCAAAGCAAAGATCCTGATGGAATTGCTTGGAAATATTTACGAAAATCACGGGTATTTGTGCCAGTTGATCCTGATATCAGCTAAATCATTTGTAGGGGTCAAGGGCCGTTGACCCCTACGCATTTAAAAGTAGGGCGCACAAAATTAATTGTACAGTCAAAACTTTACCTTAAAAGAGTGCGACAACTTCTAACTCTTGATAAAAAGAGGTGCATTTGCCACAGTAACCAAGAGTCTACTCTCCATGCTCCCATGGAGGATATTTCAGTTGATGATAAACTAGATATTGGCTGATGATATGTTAACCAATTAACGGGTAAATGACCGATGGGTGTTATGGAGGATAATTCAAACGTCAACTGTTCATATTGTAACCAATTTCCCTCTTTTCGCCAGCCTAAAAGTTCGCCAAATTTCTTTTCTGTTTCATAATCTTCTTGTCCTCCTATTTGACTCCAGATACTTTCTTGAATTGTAAAACCAAAGTAACCCTTACTATACTGTACCCAAAGTTGATCAATTGTCCTAATAGCTTGGCAGGAAAAATTTTTAATATCTTCTGGATAAACTTCATTCCAATAGCTTTTTCCCATCACTTTTAATAATAAGTCACTGGTTTCTAAATCAGCTTCTTTCCAATTTTTTTCTTTGAGTAAATTTCCCAATTTAGTATAATTAATCTGAATATTGTTGATTGTTTTATCAGAAAAAGAAATCTCTGACTTGCTTTTTGGTTGTTCTTGAGTTAACTTAGAATCTAAAGAGGTCAAAAACTCAGTTTTTGTTTGCCATAGTTTTTGTTTCGTTATAAATTGATTAGAAAGATAATTTGATAATTCTTCAATTGTTGGTTCTAAAGAAGTTAATTTATCAGGTAATTCAAAGTTAGTTACTTGTTGATTCAACAACTTAGAATTTAAACAAGCTTCTTTGATTTGTGTCGTTTTTTGATAACTGTTAATCATAAACTCGAAAAATAAATCTGAAAAATTATCTGATTGTTTTAAATTCGATTCATTAATTGTCAAGTCAAAGATATTATTAAATAACTCTTGAATTTCCGCAACAATACCATAAAATTCTTCATCAATTTTAATAGCTTGATCGATAAGTGTGTAAAAAGGATTAAAAAAATCCTGTAAATAATTGTTAAAATCTAGGGTATTTTGTGCTAAGTTAGCAATTTCTTGACGAACTTTTTCAGCTTTTTGTTTATAATTATTAATTTCTTCGTAAACTTCTAATTTTTCAAGAACTTTCTGAATAATCTGTTTTTGTTTTTTGGTATCTTCTCTTAAGTTTTCAATTCCATTACCGAGTAATTTTAGCTTTTCCAACATTAAAAAAGAAGTTTGACCTAAGAGTAGAGTTGCTTTCAAATTTTCTTGCTTTTCATAGTTGAGTTGATCGAGAATGATTGGATTATTTTTATTTTTTAACTCTAAGTTTATTCTCTCATAATCTAACATTTTTAGTTCTTGATATTTTTGGATTACGAATTGGTTCAAATTATCACTTAAAATCAACAAAAAATTATAATAGTAATTATGATATGTTTCTAAACAATTAGTTAAAAGAATATAATCTTGAATTAATAGTTTTAGTTCCGAAAATCTAGCTTGCTGAGTAATTTTTTCTTTTTTCTTAAGAATTTTGCCAAAATAATAATGACAACGAATACCTTGTCGAATCACTTGCCGCCGTTCTTTTATTTTTTGTTGAATTTTTTTTAATTGAGTGTTTTTCAGGACTGGTAATTTATATTTTTCTCCATAAATTTGAAGAGTCTTATAAGCAATTAAAGATGGTTTATGTTCATTTAACATAGTAAAAATTTGGTATAATTATTGATTATTTATGACTTTAACCCATTTTAAAATATTGGGGTTTTTATCATAACGGTAGGTAAACCCATCTTCAGCAACAATTGTTTTTCCTCGACTGGCTTTACTTCTAATGGTATTAAGGGCATATTTGCTTAATTGTTCCATTTCTTCGTGAGATAAACCTGTAGTTGTTTCTATTTTTAATGAATTTTCTCCGATTTCGGCAGCTTTTTTTTCCTTGGTTTCTATGTTTTTATTTGATAAAGATTTTTCCAGGGGTGTTTGTGATAGCTGATAATCTTTCATATCCACTAAATGCCAACTAGAATCTTCCGAAAGTTCTAAAACTTTGTGATGATAATTAAACAAACTTTCTCGATGTCCTACACTAATAAATGTCTTTCCTGTTTGTTGTAGTTGCGTGTATAAATTTGCTTCATTTTGTAAATCTAAAGCACTAGTTGCCTCATCTAAAATTATAAAATTAGAATTATTAACCAATAATCTAGCAAAAGCAAGGCGTTGTTGTTCTCCCAAAGATAAAATATTTTCCCAAGGTACTTCAGCTTCAAAACTTTCCACTTTGGTGACGATATTTTGAAGATTAACTTCTTCTAAAATCTCTGTTAGTTCTGATTCAGTTAAATAACGATTAGTTTTGGGATAAAGTAATTGTTCTCGCAGGTTTCCGAGAATAATATAAGGACGTTGGGGTAAAAATAACATATCCTCTAAAGAAGGTCGCAGTAAATCTCCGGTTCCGGAATTCCACAAACCAGCTATTGCCCGCAAAAGAGAACTTTTTCCTCTGCCACTCGGGCCAACAATTAATAACCCTTGTCCTGGTTCAACAGAAACAGACAAGTTTTCAACAATAACTTTTGCATAATCTGGTGTTTGCAAGGTAACATTTTCAAAAGCGATATGGTTTTCTTCGATAACGTTAATGGTACTAACATCTTTACGTTGCTTGCCAACTTTTTTTAAAGCATTGGATAAGCTATCAAACCGTTCAATATAACTAATAAATCTCCCTGAGTCTCCAACTTCATCTACTAAGGCGGCTAAAGCATTAGCAAAGGAATGACAAGCATAGCTGACTTGAGTAACTTCTCCAAAATCAATATCTCCTCTAATATAGATAGGAGCAACAATTAAAAAAGGAAAGATTTGAATAGTTGCTTGATATGCCCGCTTAAAAAGTTCTTGATTTTTTTCCCAATCAATCTTACTAAAAGTCTGATCAATTACCTCATTAAATCTTCGCTGAATAATATTTAATTCTTGGGTTTCTCCTCGGAAAAAGGCAATAGATTCTGCATGAGTCCGAACATGGGTTAAAGCATAATTATAATTCGCTTCAACTTCTAATTTTTCTTGATTAATTTTATTTAAGCGATCGCTTAGATAAACAGCTATTATATTACCCAGAATTGTACAAACAATAAGAATAATAGCAATGGTTTGGGAAATTGACCAGAGAATAACCATAAACACTACCATCTCCATAATTTTTTCTAAGCAGGTTGCCCCAAAGTTTATGATAGTTCTGGCAATAGGTTCAATTTCTTGAGCTAAACGTTGATCTGGGTTTTCAATCTCAGATTGAAAATTAATTTTATAATAGGCCCGATTGCTAAAATATTCCTGTAAAATATTTTTATTAATCCATTGATACCAATCTAGGGCGATTAACTTTCTAAAAAACTTAGAAAATCCAGTAAAAAAAATTACCCCTAAAAGAGTAAAAGAATACAGAATCAACATATTATTAAATACAGGTAAATTCTTTTCTTCAATAACATCGATTAAATCTCTAAAAATAAAGCTATTTAAAGCATTTAAAGCTACTAGGATGACTAAAAATACAACTAATAAAAATAACATTCCCCAAGCACGAATTATCTCGGAGAAAGCTCTATTTTCTGATTCCTTTGGATACCAATAAAGTTGAAGGAAAGACAATAGTTTAAGAAGAAAAGTATTATTAAAGGAAGTGTTAGCTTCCCTCTCCATATTGTCCATTAAATTTTCTGAGACTTGCATAGCACATTATTTAGCTTTTAAAGACAATTCCTATGTACTTTATTGAGCGAGTGTAGTCTTAGAGGTTTCCCCTATGAACAACTCGCGTTGATTTTAGGGATGTTTATACCCATTGCCCTATCCTCTTTTCGGTGGTCTACGGATTTGTCTGCGCCGCCAGTTCAACTGGACTTCGCTCTAAAGGCTGTTTGAATCCATCGTCGCGGGTGAGTCGCCTGACCATCCACAATATAACATAAAGCCGTCCTCAAAGGACGGGGTTTCTACTCAAGTTTTCGATGAGAATCTCAAATCGGCATAATGCGGCAATGATTTTGATGAAAAACCAATAATTCAGCAAACCCTATTTAATAGTTGATGAGCTTCTTTTAAGAGATTAGGAATTATCATTTGATGAGGACTATTTTTTAGATAAGGTATTAAATCAAACTGAGATAATTTTTCGGCTGTATTGCCAGGAAACCAAGGATCTTGGGTTTTTAAGTGATTATAACGTCTTTGGGCATATTCCAACATATCATAAGCAATAGCTAAGTTTCTTAACCATAAAATAATAGGAATATTGATTTGACCAGGAGTGTCTTCATAGGAAGGTAAACCAACATACCAACTATTAACCCAATCTTCTCCTAATTGGGTGATCGCTTCTGTTTGCAAACGATTTAAAATAGGTAGTAAAATGTTGTCAGCTTCTGCTAAAAGTCCCAAAACATTAAGGTGTTCATCAAAATCTGATGGTTGAGCAGCCCCTAAACTTAAGGTATGAACTTGAGAATGACTTAAACAAAATAGATCATTAAACAACATTGGACTCAAAGGATCACAAAGATTAACTAATTTTTGTGGCGGTTTATAAAGCATTCCACCTTTATCAGAGGGACTAATAATAAAGACTCCTAGATCATAACGATTTGCTGTTTCTATAGCTGGCCAATTAAACTGATTAATGTAATACCAATGCAAATTGACATAATCGAATTGATTAGTTTGAATTGTTTTTATTATTAAATTTGTTGGGCCATGGCTAGAAAAACCTCGAAAACGAACTTTCCCCTCTGCTTGTAATTGTTTGATCACATCAACACAACCTTGAGGACGAATACTATCACGAAGTTGCTGCTCATTATTAATCCCATGTATGGTTAAAAAATCCACATAATCTAACCCTAAATGAACTAAAGATTGCTCAAATAAATGGCGAAACTTTTGGGGATCAGATTGAGGCATTACTTTAGTTTGTACCAGTATTTCTTGACGAGGCAGTTGAGGAAAAATCTCCCCTAACTGCATTTCTGAAGTGCCATAAATTCGAGCTGTTTCGAGATGATTAATTCCCACTGCTAAGGAACGATGAATCGTTGCTATAACATTGTTTTGATTATCTTGAGGAATTTTCTCTCTGGGATATTCTTTAAACTCATCATAAATGAAACGAACTCCTCCACAAGAAAAGATGGGTATTTGTATCTCTGTACGTCCAAATCTACGATATTGCATTTTACTTTAAAAATAATGTATTAGGAACAATAAAATCGGATGTTAGAATGATTAAAGATTCTTTTAATGTTTCTCTAATCTCGTTTATATCCTTTGTTGTCAACTCAACTTGTTGCTCCCTGAGATTCATTTTTGATAAAACTGTATCAGCTTGTGAATCTTTCTGCAATACTTCAAAGACTTGACTTAAATTATTCGTCGGTATATCACAATATTTTAATATTTCTAAGACAGTTTGTTGGGAATCAGCTTTTAAGTCTTCAAAACGAATAGCAATAGAAGAAGGAAACTGTTTTTCTAGCAATAAATAACGTTCCATTACAGATAACCATAAAAGAGTTAAAATTTTTACATAAGATAAAGGTTTATCCTTCCTATAATTAGCAATTAAAGGACTAATTTGACTAGCTTCTTTGTCCATTTCTAGTAATGAGTCAATTTGCTCAGGAATTTTTCCTAAAGAAGCACGAAAAGCTGAGTCCATCCAACTTTCTATGTCCCGATATAAGAAGATTATTTTTGCTTCAGGAAAGTTCTGTAAGATTAAGTCGGCAATTTCAATTCCATAACTTCTAAATTTAATTACCTGTGTCGATGTCTGACCTGATTTACAAAATAATTTCGTGCAATTTTCAACTAATTGACTAATTTGACCGTCATTACTTCCATCCCATTGTCGCATAATGACCAGTTGATCATATACTCCTGGTTCTGAAAAACTGACGGTATTTTCTAGTTGATTGAAAACAGAATTAAGGAGGGTTGAACCGCAACGCCCCACTGAATAAATCAGGATCAGTTTTTGGGGTTTTTCTCTCTCTTGTGCTATTTTTGATAAGTCATCAAAAGTTATGACAATTAATCGCTGTGCATGATTATACTGTGCTTGATAAAAGAAAGGAAATTGATAAAGATCAATACCGGGATTAGTTTCAACAAAAATAGCTAATTTTTCTGAGAAATCAAGACAATATAAATTAATATTAGGCTGATGAATAATAAGATTGATATCTATCCATTTTTCTTCTTCATAGTCAAAATCTTCTAGACAAGGAATTCCTAAAGAATGAGGTTTGTTTTTTCTGTTAATTTTCAAAATTTTAGCTTGTATTGTCATAATTTTAATCCAATAATTTAAAGAAAATAAAATAAGCTGCTGAGTTTAATCCATTCTTTTTTGTCAGCTATATTTATTGACTATTACCACATTTTTTTATTGATTCTCAACCGTGAATTATAAAGTCAAATTGTATAACCAAACAGTTGAATTTCCTTCTCAAATAATTGAGAAATTTTTTTTATTTCTTCTTTGGTTAATGTGGTTGTAGAAGTTTTTTTATCTTGACGATATTGTCCTTTGGCTTTCGGAAGTAATAGCATTTCAGGGAGATTAAGCTGTAAACGAATATTTTCTATTTCTTGCTCTAAATTTTCATATAAATAAACTTGATCAACAACAATTTCCTTGTCAATGGTATAAATATCAAAACCCCATTTTCGTAAACCAAAAATCAAATCAGAATTGATAAAATCTGATAAAGTCATCTTTTCATCCTTTTCAGGCAAATAACTAATGTAATGATAATATAATGATATTATGCGATCGTAAGGGTTTCTTTCAAAGCAAAACTTAAAATATTCATACCAAATTTCATCGTTTAACCAATTTTTTATCTCCCTGGCTGATATATGATTATAAAATACAATTGACTGTGGCTTTTTAAAGATCCTGGTATCAGTAGTAGTCAATAAAACTTCATAATTTTGGGGACCTGGATAACCCAATTTTTTTCTAATTACTTCGTCTTCTCTTGAAATGGGAGTGATAATATCATTTTTACCACAAAACTTAGAAAGGGCAATTTCCATGCTAGTTCCTGCAGTTTTTGAGGTTTTAAAGAAGATAAATTTATATTTGTGGGAAATAATCACAAGAATTTTTGAGAATAACACCAATGGAAATAAGTGGAAGAAATACTAGTTACTGTATTTTTACTTAATACAAACACCGAAAATTAGCATTTTTAATTCCTTTTAAAGAATATATCATACAAAGAAGAATATTAATCTATTAATATTTACTTTTCTTTATGTAGATTAAATTTTCCTGAATTTTGGAGTTTAAATACTTATTCTTAGGTACTATAGGCTAATAATTGTCATTAGACCCCTGATAAGACGTGAAAATTGCTTTTTTTGATTATATTTGGACTCTGGCTGAACCGCCAAAATTTGGCTCAGGCATTTTATGCTATCAGTTAGCTCTTCGTCTTGCTTGCTCTAATGATGTCATTTTTTATGGGTCAAAATCTTCCGAACATAAAGAGTTAGAATATTTTGAAGATGGTATTACTTATCAGAGAATTCCAACTAACTTGATTGATAAAATATTAGGTTGGTTACGAGTGTTAGATGAGTGGAAAATTTTACCCAAAAAGCGTCCTTTTTATGCTTCAATTTTATGTGATTTTAGATATTATTGGCAGATCGCTAAAAACTTACAATTACAAAATTGTGATATTATCCAAATAAATTTTACGTTTCACATTGCCCCTCTAATTCGTGCGTTAAATCCTCAGGCAAAAATAGTTGTTTATTTACAAACTGAGTGGTTAACTCAACTTGATCATCAGATGGTTGAACGGCAATTACAAGGAGTAAATATGGTCATTGGTTGTAGTGATTATATCACTAATAAAATTCGTAATCAATTTCCTAATATTCCTTGTGAAACAGTTTACAATGGAGTAGATATTAATCATTTTAATGTTAATCCTGATATCAAAAAAAATAATGATATTGTCACCCTACTTTTTGTGGGTAGAGTCTCACCAGAAAAAGGAATACATATTTTACTAGAAGCTTTTAATAAAGTAATAGAAAAATATCCCCAAGTTCAGCTAAAAATTGTGGGACCTGAAGGAAAAGATGGGGTATTACCATTACAAATGCTGGATACAGAAGAATTATACACACAAAATCTTATCCCTTTTTATACGGGAAAATATAGTCAGCAATTACGAGAAATTATTTCTGTTAATGCTTCTAGTTCAGTTTTTTTTGTCGGCCCTGTTGAACAACTCGATTTAGTTAAATATTATCAAGAGGCCGACATTTTTGTATTTCCCTCAGTTTGGAATGAACCTTTTGGAATCCCATTAATTGAAGCAATGGCGATGGAATTACCTGTTGTGGCCACTTATAGCGGTGCTTTTCCAGAAATTGTTGAAGAACAAAAAACAGGCTTGTTAGTTGAACGTGCTAACCCTAATGCTTTAGCTAACGCCATTTTACAACTTCTTGATAATAAAAACATTCGTCACACTATGGGAAAAGCTGGACGCAATAAGGTAGTTAAACAATTTACCTGGGAAAAAATTAGTGAAAATCTATTAAGTAAGTACACTAATGTTAACCCATCTATTTCTAACGAATTCTGTTAAATCAACTTTTCAGTTTTGGATGAAGTTAATTCAACTAGTGCATCAACTAATTCTGATTACTGTATATGTGTAGATGTTTAGCTTCCCATTCTTGGTAATAATCTTTAACAGAAATGGAGGAATATTTACGGGGATTATCCTCACTAACACACTTTTCAAAGCAGCGAATTTCAGCATCATCATTAGGACTTACTTTAAAAGCAAGTGAGTACCGAGATTGATGTTTATAAAATTCTTCTTCGGGAATAGAAACTTTATGCAATGTAGAATAAAGTTGATCATTTGTCCATCGTTGAATTAGGTCTTCCATAATGACAACTACTGTACCTGGAATAGAGGAAACGGGAATCCATTGCTGTTGTCTTGTACATATTTCTAGACCTTTAGCTTCATCTTGAAATATTAAGCCAAATGTTCCGGCTCCAGTATGGGGTTTAAACCTAAATTTATTCGGTTCTGGAGAATTATTAATAGGTGGATAATGAAGTAAAGCTCCGTGGCAATTTTTGTCAGAAATTAAATCGGTTAAATCTGTTGGTAAAAGTTGCAAACTCATGGCCAATGCTTGAAATAAATTCCATGATAAATCTTCACAGCCTTGGAAAAATTCCATCACAGTGTCACGAAAACCTGGTAAATTTTCCGGCCACTGACTGATAGGGTGACGTTTTTCAGCAGCATAATTGAATATTTCTTGAGTTCTTGAGTTATTTCTATAATATCCAATACTTGGTTCTTTTGGATTGAGTGCCAATTGCATTTTTTCCTCTAGAGGTAAATCAAAAAAAGCCTTTGATTCGGCAAAAACTTGAGCCACTAAATCGGTCGAAAAGCCATAATTTTTCAGATATAAACAACCTACGTCAGCTAGAGCAGCATAAAATTGTTGAGCTACTGTTTTTTTCTCCAGTGGGTTCCCTTCTAAAAAGGGCTGAAAGTCAATAATCGGAATCATTTGATTCATTTACAATTAAACCTTATAATTTCCTAAATTAAGCGAAAAAATCTTAACCAAAAACTGTTGAATCAACTTTTAGGCTTTGAATTAAATTGATTCGACTAGCTCATCAACTAATTCTGATCACTGTAGATATTTTCATGTTTAGCCTCCCATTCTTGGTAGTAATTTTCTACAGAAATGGGGGGATATTTACAGGGATTATCTTTACTAATACAGGTTTCAACACAGCGAATTTGTGCATCATTATTTGGAGTAATTTTAAAGGCAATTGAGTACCGAGAACGGGCTTTATAAAAATCCTCTTCAGGAATAGATACTTGATGCAATGTAGAATACAGTTTGTCGTTTGTCCAGCGTTGAATTAAGTCTTCCATAATGACAACAACTGTCCCGTGTATTGGAGGAACAGGCATCCATTCTCCTTGATGAGGACAAATTTCTAAGCCCTTACCATCATCTTGAAAGATCAAGCCAAAAGTTCCTGAACCGTAGTGGGGTTTAGCGCGGGTTTGATTGCGTTTAACAGGTTCGGTTAAAGGTAAATAATGGGCGAAAAAAGAATAACAGTTGCCATCTGAAAGAACATCAGAAAATACCGTTTCTGGTACCTTTAAAGCTAAAGCTAGAGCTTGGAATAATTTTTGGGACATGGTGTAACATTCGTCAAAAAGTTGAGTACAAGTTTTACGAAACTTTGGCAGACTAGCTGGCCATTGATTAATCCAATTATTTTTATTAATTTCAGGACCATAGTGAAACACTTCTCGAAAATCCTTTCCCTCCTCATCTGTAGCTTTCTCATAACCTGGACTCATTTTCTTCATAGCAATTTCTGCTTTTTCTTCAAGGGGGAGATCAAAAAAAGCCTTAGATTGAGCAAAAGCTTGATCCACTAAATCTGTCGAAAAGCCATAATTTTTCAGGTATAAACAGCCAACTTCAGCTAGAGCATCATAAAATTTTTGTGCCACTGCTTCCTTGTCCTGTAAATTACCGTTGATAAAAGGCTCAAAGTCAATAATGGGAATGGTTTTATTCACTGGAACTTAAGTTTTATTATTTTTTGTGGACATTTAACACCTTAAAATAAAAGCTCTCACAGCGCAAGTAAGTTTTGTTATCATCTTGAAAAGACCTACTAGAGCAGAATTATAGCTAATTACCGACCAGTTTGTGAGCAATGGGGGCAACACAGGAAAAAAATATTGTGCAAGATTCCTCTTTGTGATATGCTCAACTTGAGTTCAAAGAAAACTAAGCATTTCAAAGTTGAACCCAAAAAATAAACAATTATTGTAATTAAGAGAAAGTGAAGGATGGATGATGTAACCAAACCGTCGAAGGACATGGGACTTGTTCCAGAAGAGCTTTACAAGAAGGCCAAAGAATTAGGGATAAGTTTAGACGAGTTTACTGAAAAACTTGCCTCTCTCGGATTACCTGGGGTTATCTTGGTGATTGCTGTTTATACCTCTGGAAGTATGGGATCTGCTGCAGTTATTGCTGCTCTGACTACTTTAGGCGGTCCGTTCGGTATTGTGGGCGGGTTGGGAGTCTTAGGGTTAATGACAGTGGTTGGCGATGTAATCACCACCTATGGCATTGAAACTTTTTTATCTGCCATTTATATAGAGCGTCACAAGAAGGAAAATCTTTCGCAATTGGAAAAGGAAATTGAAGATTTACCTCTTACTGATGCTTTAAAACTTAAATTGAAAAAAGTCATCAAAAAAGAGGAGCCTAATGATTCTCCTAAAGTAATTGAAATCATCGAAGATTAGTTTCAAGAATTACATTACAATTCTATGAGCCAAATTACTCCTATAGCAAGTTCGCAGACTGTTTTCTCCGAGGATGTGGACAAGCAACTCAGGGCTTTCGGCATTTCTCCTGAAGAACTTTCTCAACAGTTTACTTCTCTTGATTTATCGTTAGATGAGGTAGCTAAAAAGATCGCATCCATTGGTATCCCTAGCATTATTCTTGTGGCCCTTGTCACTAATTTTGGGGGAACACCCTTAGTCACGACCCTTGCTACTTCTCTAGCTGGGACTATTGGTGTTATTGGGGACTCCATGACTGGCTACGGAATCGAAATCATCTTAGTCGCCTTTTATTTAGAACGTCTCAAAAGTCAATCTTTGGAAGAACTGGTAAAGGAAATTGATTTTTTACCTTTAACAGATGCTCTAAAAAGTAAACTCAGAGACCGACTAAATAAAGAGGAAATTCCGAGAGTTGAAAAAACAATTACCATTGTTCAAGACTAATTTAGGTCAACCTAAAATAACTTATTTGCTAACTCAAAAAGGATTAAGAACTTATGGAGTTTCAACCCGATGACTGAGCAAAACCAGGAATATGTACTAAAATTTGATGGAGTAGATGATTATATTGAATTATCTCAAATTTTTTCTGGTTTTGAAACAGGAATCACCCTTGAGTTTTTAGCAAAAGGAAAAAGCGGATTAACTCAACAGACAACCATTGTTGAAGGTTATAATTCTCAAAATGAAAGAGTTATAAACGTCCATTTACCCTATTATAAAAAAGGAACAGGTGGTTGTGTTTCTTGGGAAGTAGTCCATGAAAATGGGGTTGATCGAATCGAAAAAAAACTAAACATTAGAGAGTATAAAATCTGGACTTATTGGACGTTTGTGAAGGATTTGTCTCTTGCTCAAATGTCGATTTATCAAAATGGAAGGCTCTGGCATCAAGCGGATGAAATGTATCAACCTTTAACAAATATTCAAAAATTAGTGATTGGCTCTTCTGTCAATGGCTCTGAGTTTTGGAAAGGGCATCTTTCGGAATTTCGTATCTGGAATAGAGCTTGTACTGAAGCAGAAATAAAAGAAGATCGTAATGAACGTTTAGTAGGCAATGAGCCAGGCTTATCGGTTTATTTACCTTTAAATGGAGATACATCAGATCACAGTGGAAATGGTAATCATGCCATTGTTTATGGAGCCAGTTGGATGGAGCGAAAAATTCCCCTTAAAGTTGAACAATTACCTGATGAAGAAACTGATAAAGTAACTCCATCCATTCAACAATCATCTGAAGTAGAAACAGAAGAAATTACTCAGTTAATTGAGTTATCATCTGAAGTAGAAACAGAAGAAATTACTCAGTTAATTGAGTTATCATCTGAAATAGAAACAGAAGAAATTACTCGGTCAATTGAGTTATCATCTGAAATAGAAACAGAAGAAATTACTCGGTCAATTGAGTTATCATCTGAGGTAGAAATGGAAGAAACGAGTCCATCAGTGGACTCGGTGAAAACATTATCGAACTCACAAAATCAACAAATTACTCAAGCAATTAATTCTATGAATCAGAAAAAAAGATTAGTCGTCTGCTGTGATGGAACTTGGAATGAATTGACGAATTCCTATCCTAGCAATGTGCTTAAATTTGCACGGTTAGTTAAGTATATGGCTGAAGATAAAACCCCTCAACTGGTCTTTTATTTGCCAGGGTTAGGCACAGAAGACGGTAATGCTATTGAACAACTAGGAGGGGGGGCATTTGGATGGGGAATTGATGAAACCATCAAACAAGCCTACGGATTATTATGTATGAATTATGATGAAACCGCCCAAGACGAAATATATCTTGTGGGGTTTAGTCGTGGTGCTTATATTGCCCGTTGTTTAGCAGCAATGATTTATAACTGTGGCTTATTAAGACGTTCCAAGATTAAAGAAATCCCTAAAGCCTATGAATTGTATCGGAATGCTAAAATTAAGCCCGATGATCCAGAACTACAAAAATTTCGTCAAAGTAACGCCCAAAAAATAGATAATCAAGAAAGTTACTTAAATTATCGTGTTCCTATCAAAATGCTCGGTTGTTGGGATACTGTTGGGGCTTTAGGTATGCCTGATATAATTCCTTGGCTACCGATTGAAAAATTTTTGAATCAAAAATATGAGTTTTTGGACGCTAGTTTAAGTCCTATTATTGACAACGCTTTTCATGCCGTTGCCATTGACGAAAAACGGAAATCTTTTCCTTCTACTCCGATGATTCCTAGTCAGGAAAATCCTCAGCAAAAAGTCGAAGAAGTTTGGTTTGCTGGAACCCATGGATGCCTAGGCGGGGGGACAAAAGAATATCGAGGGTTATCTGATTATCCCTTACAATGGATGCTCAATAAAGCACAGACATTGGGATTAGAATTTTATTCAACAGAAAATGATGAAGAGGACTTTCAAATTCAACCGAACCCCATGACGAAGTTTGATAACAGTGTAACGGGAATTTATGCTTTAGGTGGAGAAGAATGGAGAAAGATAGACTCATCTCAGGTTTTTATTCATCACAGTGTGGTAGAAAGATTGAAATCTTCTGCTGAATATCGTCCCGAAAATCTCAAGCCTTTACTCAAAGGTTTACTCCCGTCTGACAGCGATAAAGAAGAAGAAAAAGCCGAGAAATCTTAAAGGGTTGAAAAGTTAAATTTGAGCTTAGTTTGGTAGTTATATCTATTGGAGCATCCAGAACAGATTATTATCGATTTCAGAGACAAAACAATCAACCTTTTTTTAAGTATTTAGGAACAATTATCTCCATTATACTGATAGTTATTAGCGTATGTTAATCCAGCCAAAAAAGCCACAGTTAGATCATCAGGCAATTGTCAAGATATTGTTATCTAATCCCTTAGTAGAAGATTGTTATTTACTAATGTGCGATGACGAATTAATTGCCTATATTGTTTATGCTGGAATCTGGAATTCTGAACAATTATCTACTGATTTACAAGCCAAATTACCAAATTATTTATTACCAAATCATTATGTACCTGTTTCTTGTATTCCTTTAACAGAAATCGGTCAGGTTGATGAAATTGCCCTGAAAAGTATAGAAATTATTGATAATTATTTAATTGAATATACTGAAAAAGAACTAAAATGTTTACCTGAAATTGATCAGGCTGCAGTTTTAATTACACCCCAAACAAATAACATTTTGCCTCTACATTTATCGGATATACTTCCCCAAAAAGAGACAAAAGAGATTAATGAAAAGACTAAAATTGTTGAAAATAAAAGTAATCAACAGGATAATTTTTACCCTTCTAAACTTGCAATTAGTCATGGGAAAAGTTTGCTAAAATCGGTTTCAAACCCTAAAATTTTAGGAGAAGTCTTACAGAAACAAGCAAGAGAAAATCAGCAGAAAGGAATTATCTATATTAAGTCCAATGGGCAGGAAATTTTTCAATCCTATCAACAACTCTGGGATGAAGCACAAAGAATACACACAGGCCTTAAAAAATAGTGGTTTAACAGTTCAAGATAAAGTTATTTTCCAATTATCAGAAACCAGTGATATTATTGCCGCATTTTGGGGTTGTATTTTATGCGGGGTTATTCCAGTAATTTTAGCCGTTCCTCCTAGCTATGAAAATATTAGTAATGACATTAACAAAATTTGTCAGGTATGGGAATTACTAGAACATCCTTTAATTATTACTAATGAATTTTGTAAATCCGAAGTGAAAACATTAGAAAAATGGCTATCTAACCAAACTTTAAATATTAAATTAATTGAAGAATTAAAAGCTTATTCTCCCCAAGAATATTATTATATTAATCAACCAGAGGATATCGCATTTTTTAGCCTTACATCTGGTAGTACAGGAATGTCTAAATGTATACCTTTAACCCATAAAAATCTCCTTTCTCGTGGTCGAGGAACTAACGAATTATGCGGTTATAGTAAGGATGATATTATTCTTAACTGGCTACCTTTTGACCATATTGGCAGTATTTCTGAATTTCATATTCGCTGTGTTGATTTAGGCTGTGATATGGTTTATGTGGAAACAGACTATATTCTTAGTCGTCCTTTGAATTGGCTAGATTTAATTAATCAATATCGTATCACAAATAGTTGGTCTCCTAATTTTGCCTATACCCTGATTAATGAAGCTTTAAAAAAAGAACCTTCTCAAAATTGGAATTTAAGCTGCGTTAAGTTTGTTTTAACAGCAGGTGAAGCAGTTTCTGATACAACAGTTGAGGAATTTATTAACAAACTTCATAATCAATATAAATTTAAAAAAACTGCGGTTCGTCCTGCTTTTGGTATGGCAGAAATGGGTTCAGGAATCACTTATTATCAAGGTACTGAAGAACATCCCTTATTGTTTCATACCATTGATAAATTTTCTTTAAATCAAACCTTAAAACGAGTTCATCCAGAACATCCCAATGGGACAACATTTACCGATTTAGGATTGCCCATTTCAGGCATTTCTATTAGAATTGTTAATCAAGATAATGTTTTATTACCAGAAGATACCATCGGTCATTTACAGGTTAAAGGAGATGCCGTATCACCAGGGTATTATAAAAACCCCGAAGCCAATAAAAAAGCCTTCTTAAAAGACGGTTGGTTTGACACAGGAGATTTAGGTTTTATTAAAGATGGACACCTTATTATTACAGGAAGAAGTAAAGAAACCATTATTATTAATGGAGTTAATTATTATAGCCACGAAATTGAAACTGTTGTCGATACAATAGAAGTGGTAGAAGCATCTTACACAGCAGCTTGTGCAGTTAAAGAAGATAATAGTCAAACTGATAAATTAGCTTTATTTTTTAGTACGCAACTTGTCACTTCAGAAGAATTAAAGAATTTACTGAAAAAAATCAGACAAAAAGTTATTAATAATTTTGGAATTAATCCAGACTATTTAATTCCTTTAAATAAAAAAGAAATCCCTAAAACCTCTATTGGGAAAACTCAGAGATCTCAATTAATCGAACGGTTCAGACAAGGAGAATTTAAAGATATTATAAAAGAAATAGATATTCTCTTAGAAAATAACCAGACTATTCCTGATTGGTTTTATCGTAAAGTTTGGCAAGAAAAAAAAATCTTTCATCTCAAGCAAAATCTACCCAATGGGCATACTTTGATTTTTCTTGATCAGTTAGGATTAGGAGAATTTTTAGCCAAACAATTACAAGAAAAAAACTTACCTTATATCACCATTCTAGCAGGAAAAAATTATACTCAATTAAACAGTAATTCTTATACAATTAATCCCACAGAATCCGACCACTATCTAAGTTTAATTACCTCTTTAGCTCAACAAAATCATCCCATTAGCAATATTATTCATCTCTGGACTTATCAAACTTATCAAGGAGAAATTGATTGTTCAGAACAACTAGAAAAAGCTCAAGAAGAAGGTATTTATAGTTTATTATTCATTGTTCAAGCATTAGCTAAAAATCAATATTTTGCAAAACAATACATTGATGAAAAGATTCAGTTGCTATTTATTTCAAGTGATAGTCAATGGGTTGATAATCATGAGAAAATAGCATATGAAAAGTCTCCTGTTTTGGGATTAAATAAAACAATTTCTCAAGAATTTTCTTGGATTAATAGTCGCCATATTGACTTACCTGTAGACGGAATTACACTCAATAGTAAGTTGATTTTAGAAGAATTATTAACTTTATCTAAAGAAAAAGAAATAGCTTACAGACAAGGAAAGCGGTTAGTAAAAGGGTTAGAAAAAGTTGAATTTTCTCAAAAAAATGCACAAAAAATTCCCTTTGAACAAGGAGGAATTTATTTAATTACTGGAGGTTTAGGCGGTATTGGTATAGAAATTTCTCAGTATCTACTTAAAAATTATAACGCTCGTTTACTATTGCTAGGAACAACTATTTTACCGGATAAAAAAGATTGGAATGAGTTCATCAAAAAAGAAGATAAGTATAGTCAAAAAATAAAACATCTTCAAACTTTAGAGAAACTGGGAGGAGAAGTCATTTATAAAGCAGTAGATATAGGTAACTTAACTCAGTTAGAAAAAGCTGTCAACGAGGCACAAAATAAATGGCAAAGTAAACTCAATGGGGTCATTCATCTGGCTGGAATTTATCAAGAAAAATTAATAATTGAGCAGACAAAACAAAATTTATCAGAACTACTTCGTCCCAAAGTCTTAGGTACTTGGAACTTACATCAACTGATGAAAAAAGAGCGAGTCATGTTTATTAGTTTTTCCTCTTTAGCTAGTTTTTTCGGAGGTGCAACCCTTAGTGGTTATACTGCAGCTAATCGTTTTCTCGAACATTTAAACGACTATCAACAAGCAACAAATGTATATCCCAGTTATTGTTATAGTTGGACTTCTTGGCAAGAAACAGGGATGAGTCAAGGAAAATATACAGTTCGTTCCCAAGGCTATTATAGTGTAACGGTACAGCAAGGATTAAATTCATTTTTAGCTAGTTTATACCATCATCACAAACAATTAATGATTGGTTTAGACGGAAATAAACCTAAAATTAAGCCTTATATATCTTTGTTTGAAAGGTTAGAAAAATTAACTGCTTACTACTCCCTTAAACCGTCTTCTAACGCGCTTAAATTGCCTAGTAAATTATATCTAAAAGATCGCTTTGCAACTTCTTATAGCTGTCAATTATTTCTTAAAAAATCTTTTCCTTTAAATAGTTATGGTCGAATTGATAAAGATATTTTACTTCAAGAAATCACAGGAAAAAATGATAAAGAATGGATAATACCTAGAAATGACACCGAAACAAAAATAGCTCAAATTTGGCAAGAAATATTAAATATACAAAAAATTAGCATTCACGACAATTTCTTTGAACTAGGAGGTCATTCTCTTCTAGCAAGTCAAGTTATTTCTCGATTACATAATACTTTTTCCGTACATCTCTCCTTAAAAAATCTCTTAGACTATCCAACTATTGCCAACTTAGGTCAAATAATTGAGGTGCTAAAAATGACACAGAATGCCAAAATTTTGTTAAGAAAAACAGAAAAAGATTATGAAGAAGGAGAATTATGATATTATTTCATATAACGTTTCTTGGACTTATGAGGTATATCTTAATTTATTCCTTATTTTCTGTTCCCCAAAACGAGAAAACTTTCTAACTAACAAGTAGGAGGATTGCTAAAAAACTTATTATTCATAATTTTCTGGAGAAAATAGACAAATGCAACTCGTAGAATTTTTAGCTTACTTAAATAGTTTAGATATCCAACTTTGGCTTGAAGAAGAAAAGCTAAAATATAACGCGCCTAAAGGAGTAATGACTCCCGAAATTAAGCAAGAAATAGGAATCAGAAAATCGGATATTCTGACTTTCTTAAAAGAGAGCAAAACATCTGACTATAATGATTTTTTACCCATTGTTCCTATCTCACGAGATGAAGATATTCCCTTATCTTTTGCTCAGCAAAGAATGTGGTTTTTTTCTCAGATGGATAAGGATAATCCTTCTTATAATGAGATTGCTGTTATTCGTCTGACAGGCAGTTTAAATATTAATTTATTAGAAAAAAGTATTCAGGAAGTTGTTCAACGCCATGAGAGTTTAAGAACCAGTTTTACCCTGGTAGAGGATAATCCCATCCAAACAATTTCTCCTGCTTTAAATATTAAATTGAACCTTCTTAATTTAAACCATAGTTCACAAGATACTATAGATAATATTATTACTCAAGAACTCCAAAAAAGCTTTGATTTAACTAAGCTTCCCTTGTTCAGATTTACTCTGATTGATGAAGGGTCAGAATCTTATATTTTAGTTTTAGTGATTCATCATATTATTATTGATGGTTGGTCAAAAAGTATCCTCTTTAAAGAGTTATTTATCCTTTACCAAGCCTATCTATCAAATGAACCTTCTCCTTTATCAAAATTAACTATTCAATATGCAGATTTTGCAATTTGGCAACGAAAATGGTTACAAGGAGATATCTTAGATAAACAACTTAATTATTGGAAAAAGCAATTAGAAAATGCTCCCCCTTTATTAGAACTTCCAACAGATAAACCTCGACAAGCAACTCCAACTTTTCAAGGTCATAGTATTTTCTTTAAAATTGATGCTGAACTAACAGAAAAGTTAAAATTTCTGAGTCATAAATCAGGGGTTACTTTGTTTATGACTCTGTTAACTGCCTTAAAGATTTTACTATTTCGTTATAGTAACCAAAAAGATATTCTCATAGGAACTCCTATGGCTAATCGTAACCACAAAGAAATTGAGCCACTGATTGGCTTTTTTGTTAATACTTTAGTCATGAGAACGTCTTTAGATGAGGATATTTCTTTTACAGAATTATTACAACAAGTTCGTACAATTGTTTTAGAAGGATATGCTAATCAAGATGCCCCTTTTGAGCAAGTTGTAGATGCTTTGCAGATAGAACGGAGTTTAAGTTATAATCCTCTTTTTCAAGTTATGTTTGCGCTACAAAATACCCCCATTACTAAATTAGAGCAATCAGGGTTAAAAATAACACCAATATCTGTAGAAAATGTTCATGTAAAATTCGATCTCTCTTTGATTTTAGAGGAAAAAGAAACAGAACAAAGTCCTTATATAGAAGGTTGTTGGGAATATAATAGTGATTTATTTGATAGGGAAAGAATTAATCGAATGATAGATCATTTTCAAACTCTATTAAATGGCATTATAACGAATCCGCAGCAAAAAATTACTAAACTACCCTTATTAACTGAAGCAGAAAAAAAACAATTATTAGTAGAATGGAATCAAACTGAAACCCCTTATCTTAGTGATAAATCTATTCATCAGTTATTTGAAGAACAGGTAAATAAAACGCCCCATGCGGTGGCAGTTGTTTATGAAAATGAGTCCCTTACTTATCAAGAATTAAATCAAAAAGCAAATCAACTCGCTCATTATTTGCAACGTTTAGGGGTAACATCTAATCAATTAGTCGGCATTTGTTTAGAGCGTTCTCCTTTAATGATTATCGGCTTTTTAGCTATTTTAAAAGCGGGTGGAGCTTATGTTCCTCTGGATGCAAAATATCCTCCAAAACGGCTAAATTATATGTTAGAAGATTCGGGAATATTGGTCTTACTAACTCAAACTAAATTAACCAATCTTTTTAATAATTACTCAGGGACAAGGATTGACTTAGATGAAAATTGGAACAATATCACACAAAATTCTCTAGATAACCCTAACAATATAATAAGTTCTAAAAATTTCGTTTATGTTATCTATACATCGGGTTCTACAGGAACACCTAAAGGAGTTTTAATTCAGCATAAAAGTTTATTAAACCTTGTTTTTTGGCATCAAAATGCTTTTAATCTTACTGAAAAAGATAGAGCAACTCAATTAGCTGGAATTGCTTTTGATGCTTCGGTATGGGAAATTTGGCCTTATTTAACTTGTGGTGCTAGTCTTTATATTGTTCCCTCAGATATTATCACTTCTCCTAATCTGCTCAAAGATTTTTTATCTGAGCAAAAAATTACTATTTCTTTCTTACCTACTCCTCTAGCAGAAACCATAATCACTGATGATTGGACAAACAATTGTTCTTTAAGATTTTTGTTAACCGGAGGTGATAAGTTGAATCATTTTCCATCTTCATCCATTCCTTTTACCCTAGTCAATAACTATGGTCCCACAGAGAATACAGTCGTTACTACCTCACAAAAACTAACCTCTGATTTATTAAGAGAAAAAGAGCCTTCTATTGGCCGTCCTATTACTAATAATCAGGTCTATATTTTAGATCAATGTCAACAACCAGTTCCTATTGGCATCACAGGAGAATTATATATTGGTGGCGCAGGATTAGCCTATGGCTATTTAAACCTTCCTGAATTAACTGAAACTCGATTTATTCCTCATCCTTTTAGTCGAATAGAAGGAGAAAAACTTTATAAAACAGGAGATTTAGTTCGCTATAGAAACAATAGACAAATTGAATTTGTCGGTCGCATTGATGATCAAGTAAAGATTAGAGGTTTTAGGATTGAAATAGGTGAAATAGAATCTGTACTTAATCTTCATCCTCAAGTAAAAGAAGCCATAGTTATTGCTAAAGAAGAACCATCTGGATTAAAGCGTTTGTATACCTATTTTATTGCCTCTGACTCATTAACAATTGGGGAATTGCGTTGCTTTATAGAAGAGAAGTTACCACAATATATGATACCAGCTTTTTTTATCAAACTGGACGCTTTCCCCTTAACTGCTAATGGAAAAATAGATCGTCGCGCCCTCCTTGAAACCGATATTAAAATAGATGAACAGGAAACTCATATAGTTCCTAGTACGGAAATAGAAAAAATCTTAGTTGAAATTTGGCAAGAAGTCTTAAATCTGAAAATAATTGGCATTCATGACAACTTTTTTGAATTAGGTGGTGATTCCATTCTTGCCATTTCAATTGTTGCTAAAGCGAATCAAGCGGGTCTACAAATTATACCAAAACTGTTATTTAGGCATCAAACGATCACTCAATTAGCCTCGGTAGTTGAGATAAATTATGTTTCTCAAATAAGGCAAGATTTAGTGACAGGAGAAGTGTCGTTAACCCCCATTCAAAAATGGTTTTTTGAGCAACAGTTACCCGAACCTCATCACTTTAATCAATCAATTCTTTTAGAAGTTCCTGGAAGTTTAAACCCAGAATTATTAAAAAACGTAGTATTAAATTTACTTAAACATCACGATGCTTTGCGTTTACGCTTTGTTAAACAAGAGGGACAATGGCAACAACATAATAGCGATAATTGCAATTCTTTCAATTTTAATCTTGTTGATTTATCATCCTTATCTAAACAAGAACAATTAACAAAAATAGAAGAATTAGCTGAAAGTTATCAGCGTTCCTTCAACCTAGAAAAAGGACTTTTAAGTTCTGTCACTTTCTTTCAATTAGGTGAAAAAGGACGATTATTAATTATTATTCATCATTTAGCTATGGATGGGGTTTCTTGGCGAATTCTTCTTGAAGATTTCACAACCAGTTATCAACAATTAGAATCAGGACAATCTATAAAATTGCCTCTAAAAACTAACTCTTTTAAAGATTGGTCTCAAGCATTACAAAACTATGCTCAAACAGAAGAACATAAGTCTTATTTAGACTACTGGTTAAACGCTGACATTTCTATCATTTCTTCTTTACCTGTTGACAATGAAGCTGATATCAACTCCAATATTGTCGCTAATACTAAAACAGTTTCTTTTAGCCTAACAAAACAAAGAACTCACTTATTATTACAAGAAGTTTCCCAGACTTATAATACCCAAATTAATGATATTTTGTTAACAGCTTTAGTTCAAACTTTTGTGTCTTGGACTGGTTGTTCTACTCTATTACTTGACTTAGAGGGTCATGGAAGAGAAAATATTTCTGATTCCTTGATATTGTCTCGAACAATTGGTTGGTTTACCAGTTTATTTCCTGTTTGTTTGAAAGTAAAAAATATCAACTCACTCGGAGAGTGTATTAAGTCAGTGAAAGAACAATTACGACAAATTCCCAATAGAGGAATTGATTACGGAATTGGCTATTATCTCAACCCAGATGTAACCATTCAATCCCGTTTAAAGGGTTATCCCAAACCAGAAATTAGCTTTAACTATTTAGGACAATTTACTCATCATCAAATTGGGATGGGTTGGCAATTTTCTCAGGCGTTTAGCGGGTCTATTCATAGTCCATTGGGACAACGTTCTCATTTAATTGATATTAATGGGATGGTGATTGATGGTCAACTAAAAATAGAATGGCAATATGCTGAAAATTTTCATCATCAAGCAACCATTCAACAGTTAGTAAGTAATTATCAAGAATCTTTAGATTGTCTTATTAATCACTGTCTATCAACAGAGGGAGATTACACTCCATCAGATTTTCCCGATGCTAATTTTACTCAAGATGAATTAGATGATTTGCTATCACAATTAGAATAATTTTTTTCTTGATTAATGGAATCAATTATGGTAAAATTATTGTATCTGTTCAAAACAGTTATTAAGACTAAAGTTCAGATAATTATCGTGAATTCCAACAGTCTTAATTTATTATTACAAAAATTATCTTCATTATTAAAATTATGTTAAAATATTCAATAGAATTTAGTTTTAGTGGAATTTCAGGACAACCTTTAAAAGTAGGGACTCTTGGTCCTGAAAATACCAGTAGTGGACAAACTTTAAACTACCTAGCAACTCAATGGCAAGCAGAACAAATTACTATAATACCTTGTTGGTTTGATAGTTTCACAGAACTCAAGAATTCCTTACTCAAAAATGAGGTAGATTTGGCATTGGTTCCCCATGCGTATGAAAAAATTAATGATTTTTATATGGAGCCATGTTTTAAACTGAGTTTTCTCTTTACTTATCCCACTCCAATTTATGGATTAGCTAAACAAAAAAAAGCAAAGTTTATGACAGAAAATTGTACAATTGTTACTCATCCTGCTCCCTTACCATTGCTATCTTATTTATTACCCAACTATCAAAATAAAAAAAATATAAAAATAGAATTCGTTAACTCTACCAGTCTGGCAGCTATTTACGTTAAAGAAGGATTAGCTGATTTAGCTATTACTAATGAAAAGGCATTAAAAGATAATGATTTAGAGTTTATTGTAACTTACGGAAAAATCAATATGAGTTGGTCTATTTTTCAGAAAAAAGATCAATTTGGATGAGCGATTGTAAACTGATAAAATTTAATTTTAAACACCATTAATTATCTAAAATTAAACCCTTCCTTTAATAGTAAGAAAAAATGCTAACCAGAAATTCTAAGGAAACTCCTAAAAGAGAAAAGAAAATGTCTCGATTCTTTCCACAACAAAAAATAGTTAATGTTAATGGACAGGTTGAATTATTAGCCTTTCAATGCGAAGATGCTATCGTTCAATTAGCTTCTATTGCACCAGGGGCTACTTTTCCTCTCCATGAACACCAAGAAAGTCAAATTGGAATGATATTTAATGACAATTTGGAAATTAATATTAATGGAAATAAAACTATTATTCAATCTTTAGATCATGTGTATGTTGCTGGTGCAAATATTCCTCATGGCTCAAAAAATCTTCTATCTCAAACAATATTAGGATTTGATGTCAAACGGATTATTCCTGCCTCTGTATCAGAAGAAAATGGGTCAGAAATTTTACGAGTTGTTGACGCTTATAATAAAACTTTTGGATTACCTTGTCGGTCTGTAGAAGGCCCTTGGTTTGAGATTATGATTACTGACATTCCTCCTAAAAAAAACATTCCGAAACAACAACCGAATTTATCAATAATGGGAATTACTCTGAACGGAAAATTAGAAATTGAAATAGCTACAGAAAAGCAACATTTAACGTACGGAAATATTTATTATGTTCCTGCTCAAACTTCTTATGAAGTAGTTAATGTTAGCAATCAAACTGTTTCCTTACTTGAGATTTTATTAAAGGAGTTATAAAAATGGATTTAGGATTAACTAAAAAAATCGCTCTAGTGACAGGAGCTAGTGCAGGAATTGGTTTTGCTATCGCTGAACAAATGGCAAAGGAAGGATGTCATTTAATAATTTGTGGGAGACATAGTAAAAATCTAGAGAAAGCGCATCAAGCATTACTTAATTTTCAGGGAGAAATCATGAGTGTCATAGCGGATGTTCAGCAAGAATCTGATTCTCGTAATCTGGTTCAAAAAGCCTTAGAAAAGTTTGGAAAAATTGATATTTTAATTAATAATTCAGAAGGAGCTAGTTTTTCAGGAGACTTAATAGAAAATATTTCAGATGAAGCATGGAAAAACACATTTGAAGGAAAATTAATGGGCTACATACGCATGACTAATTTAGTTTTGCCAAGTATGAAAAATCAACAATGGGGACGTATTATTAATGTTATTGGAACATCTGGTAAAGAACCATCATCTCGTTTAATTAAATCAGGAGTTGCTAATGCAGGGTTAATTAATTTCACTAAAGCATTAGCAACTGAAGTAGCTAAATTTAATATTTTAGTAACGGGTATTAATCCTGGTATTATTGATACTCCAAGACATAGACAATATTTAGAAATTAATGCTAACAAACAAGGTACAACTATTGATTTTATTCGAGAAAAGATAATCAAAAACATCCCCATTGAGCGTATTGGAAATTCTCATGAAATCGCCAATCTTGTCACTTTTTTGTCCTCAGAATGTGCTAGTTATATAACAGGGGTAACGATTCCTGTAGATGGTGGTTTATCCACAGCAGCTTTCTAGAAAATTAGAGACTGTTCATCAATAAAAGGTCAACTAAGGTGTGTTTTTTTATCCTGATTAGTTAATTATGAACTTAAAAACCTATGGTCACTTCAAATAAATCTCACAAAAATAAAGATATCGAAGCTATTTATCCCCTGTCTCCAACCCAGGAAGGAATGTTATTTCATACTCTTTATAATCCTGATTCTAATCTTTATTTTGATCAATTCTGTTTGAAAATTCAAGGGGAACTTGATATTATAGCTTTTCAGGAAGGTTGGCAAACAATATTAGATAGACATCCTATATTAAGAACGGTATTTATCTGGAAAAATCGGAAAACTCCCCTTCAGATTGTGCGAAAACAAGTAAAATTACCTTGGATTAATCATGATTGGAGAAATCTATCACAACAAGATCAAGAAAGCTGTCTTAAGGTTTTTCTAGAAGCAGATAGAAAGCAAGGTGTTAACACAGATAAAGCTCCGTTAATGCGGTGTAACCTAATTCAAATTAATGATAATACTTATCAACTAATTTGGAGTTTTCATCATCTTCTGTGTGATGGATGGAGTTGGCCTATTATTTTTCAGGAAATATTTATTATTTATCAAGCCATTAAGCAAGGAAAATCTGATAATTTAGCTAGTCCTCGTCCCTATCAAGACTATATTAATTGGCTACAAAAACAAAATAAATCTTTGGCTGAAACCTTTTGGAGAAAGACATTAAAAGGATTTACTATTCCTACTCCTTTAAGAGAAGATAAATTAGATAAAAAAACCGATAAAACTTATAATATTCTTCGGAAAAATTTATCAGCTTCATTAACAAGTCAATTAAAATCTTTTGCCACTCAAAACCATCTCACTTTGTCCACCTTAGTTCAAGCCGCTTGGGCTTTATTATTGAGCCGTTATAGTGGAGAAAAAGATATTGTTTTTGGCACGGTCGTATCTGGGCGCACTTCTACTTTATCAGGAATAGAATCTATCGTAGGGTTATTTATTAATACCCTACCTACCAGAATTAAAATACCTAAAGAGACAAAAATTTTACCCTGGTTAAGCCAAATTCAAGAGCAACATATTGAGAGTGAACAATATTCTTATAGTTCTTTAGTCGATATTAAAGGATGGAGTGATATATCTAGAGATGAGTCATTATTTGAGACAATTCTTGCTTTTGAAAATTATCCTGCTACCGCTATAGCTGAAAACCTTCCTGATGGATTAAAAATCATCGAAATGGAAGATATTGGACAAACTAATTATCCGTTAGTAGTGCGAGCGATTCCTTTTTCTGAAATGGCTTTAATGATTAATTATGAAGAAAATAGTTTTGATGCTACTACCATTGATCGAATGCTTTGTCATCTACAAACTTTGCTAGAAGAAATTGTTATTAATCCTGATCGTTGTCATAAAGATGTGTCGATTTTGACTAAAGCAGAACGACAAATGATATTAAATGAATGGAATAATACCCTTTCTTTGTCTCCTATTACCCAATGTGTTCATCAACTCTTTGAAAAACAAGTTTCACAGAATCCTAATGCAGTAGCAGTTGTCTATAAAAACGAATTATTAACCTATCAACAGTTAAATGAAAAAGCTAATCAATTAGCCCATTATTTACATTATTTAGGAGTTAAACCAGATAGTTTTGTAGCAATTTGTCTTGACCGGTCTTTAGATATTGCTATTGCTATTTTGGGGATTTTAAAAGCTGGAGGTGCTTGTGTTCCGATTGATCCTAAATATCCAGAAGAAAGAATTAATTTTATTTTAGAAAATAGCAAAACCGACATTGTCTTAACTCAAGAATCTTTTCAGTCAATGCTGTCTAAAGATTTGGTAAAGCATTTGATTATATTAGAGGATCAATGGGAGGAAATAAGTCAAGAGTCTTGTCAAAATTTAACGATTGAAATTAATCATCATCATTTAGCGTATCTTATTTACACCTCTGGTTCCACAGGTATTCCTAAAGGGGTTGCTGTTCCCCATCGTTCACTCACCAATTTAGTTGAACATCATCGAGATAAAATGTTAACTGGTTGTAAGGTTCTTCAGTTTGCCTCTTTTAGTTTTGATGTTAGCTATCATGAAATGGTTGCTGCTTGGTGTTTTGGCGGAACCCTATACATTGCTTCGGAAGAAACTCGGTTAGATTTAGATAAATTAGTTAAATTACTTGCTGATAATTCGATTGAGAAAGCTATTCTTCCTGTAACTTTATGGCAACAAATTGCTGAATTATATGGTGATAAAATTCATCTATTTAAGAACTTAAAAGAAGCCATTGCGGCAGGAGAACAATTACAAATAACTCCACCTATGATTGCCTTATTTAAACAATTAGATAATTGTAGATTTTATAATTTTTATGGCCCTTCTGAAGCTGATTTAGTAACAGTTTATGCTTTTGATATATACCCTGAAAAATGGCCTTTTTATCCTCCCATTGGTAAACCAGCTGTTAATGTTAAAGTTTATTTATTAAATGAGGATCTACAACCTGTCCCATTAGGTAGTACCGGAGAATTGTATGTTAGTGGTAGTGGATTAGCCCGTGGTTATTTTAATCGACCAGAATTAACTACTGAAAAATTTATTCCTAATCCTTTTTGTCAAGATAATCAGTTCGATTTCTATCTTTATAAAACAGGAGATTTAGCTCGTTATTTACCCGATGGAAATATTGAATTTATCGGTCGAATGGATGACCGAGTTAAAATTAGAGGTTATAGTGTTGAATTAGGAGAATTAGAAGCTGTATTAAATCAACATCCTGGCCTTAGTCAAGCGACCGTTAAGGTATATGGAAAAAAAGCTACAGATAAATATTTATGTGCATATTTTGTTCCTTTAAAAACTGAAACAATTACTATTGAAGCATTGCGAAGTTTTCTGGAAAAACAACTTCCTGAATATATGATTCCTTCTGTGTTTATGTCGATGGAATATCTTCCATTAACATCCAATGGGAAAGTTGATCGTAGAAAATTGCCTGAACCAACAACAAACCGACCAGAATTAATCCAAAAATATGTTGCACCTAATACACCCACTGAAGAAATATTAACAGCTATTTGGCAAGATATTTTAGGACTCACAAAAATTGGAATTAATGACAACTTTTTTTCCTTGGGAGGACATTCTCTATTAGTTACTCAAGTTATGGCTCTTATTCGTAAGACGTTTAACATAGAGTTACCGATAAGAAGTTTATTTGATTCTCCTACAATTGCCTCATTAGCTCAAAATATTGAAAAGCAGAACAATAATAAGATAAGCGAACCAATTATTGCAATTTCACGACAATTAGGTAATAATCAATTAATTCCCATTTCATTAACTCAGTTTGAGCTTTGGTTTTTTGATCAATTTTATCCAGAAAACTCTGTCTATAATTTACCTTTAGTTTATCAAATTCAAGGCAAGCTTAATATTTCTATTTTAGAAAAAAGCTTAAAAGAAATTGTTAAGCGTCATCAAATTTTACGAACAAATTTTATTTATAAAGATGGACAAGTATTTCAAAGAATTCCCCTTGAAACTGAAACAAGTTTAGATTTTTCAATTGTTAATCTAGAGTTACTTAGTCAAGAAGAACAAGAACAAGTTTCTCAACAATTATTATCTGAGGAAATGGCTCAATCTTTTGATTTAGAAAAGGGTTCATTATTCCGCAGTAAAGTGTTTCAATTATCGAATGATGACTACCTGTTTATTGTTACCATGCACCATATTGTTTCTGATGGCTTGTCATTTGGTATTTTTATTCGAGAATTAAGCGTTATTTACGAGGCTTTTTCTAAGGATCAACCTTCCTCACTCCCTGATTTACCTATTCAATATGCTGATTTTTCCCTTTGGCAATGGCAGTCACGTAATCAACAATTCTGGGAATCACATCTTAATTTTTGGAAACAATATATAGGGGTTAATCCTCCTATTTTAAACCTGCCAACTGATTATCCAAGGACAGAAAAACGAACTTTTAAAGGTGCCACTTATCCAGTTACTATTTCTTTAGAATTAACTAGGGCTTTAAAAATAGTAAGTCAACAAGAACAGGCTACTTTATATATGACTTTGTTATCAGCTTTTCAAACATTATTATTTTATTATACACAACAAGAAGATATTATTGTGGGAGGAATAATTGCCAATCGTAATCGAGCAGAAATACAAGACTTAATCGGATTTTTTGTTAACCTTTTTCCCATTTATGCTAACTTTGGAGGTAATCCTAGTTTTCGGGATTTGCTACGCCAAATTCGTGAAGCTACTTTAGAGATTTATGCCCATCAAGAAATTCCTTTTATAGAATTAATAGAACATTTAAAGCCTATTAGAGACTCCCGATATTTACTACTAACTCAAGTAATGTTTTTGTTTCACAATAGTTCAAAACCAGACTTAAAATTAGCTAATCTTACCCTCAAGGAACAGTTCTTTGAAACCAATATAGAACAAGAAGATACAGCAGAATTTGATTTAACTATGTCTTTAGAAGAAACTGATGAGGGTGTTAAAGGTTATCTTGTTTATAAATCTGATTTATTTGCTCAAAAAACTATCATCAAAATGAGTAACTATTTTCAGGAATTATTAAAAAATATTGTTGCCAATCCTGATCAGAAAATTGCTGACCTTTTTTCTTTTTATGAACAAACATCTATGGCTCTTAATTCGTTAGCTTCTTCAAGGCAAAATATTGAAACAATCAATGTGATTGAACCCAGAAATTTCACAGAACAAATGTTAGTTGATATTTGGAAAGAAGTTTTAGAATTAGAACAAGTAGGTATTAAACAGAACTTTTTTGAATTGGGGGGAACTTCTCAAAAACTGCTTCAAATTATGAATAAACTGAATCAAAAAATGCAGAAAAATATTCCTCTACATTATTTTTTCGAGCAACCTACGATAGCTGATCTAGCAAAAATTCTGCTACTAACGGATTCTATTGATAGTAATTTTTATTGATAAAAGTAACAAGTGATGGAGTTATGGGGTGATGGTTTGATGGTTTGTTTCCGCGCTTTGCCAATATACAGTTTAAATGCGTAGAGGCTTACAGACAAAAACAAATTCTAGGGATTTTATCACAGATAATATTGAAAATTTGGTCATATAGATAGATAGAACAGACTGTTCTGGCTTCAAATCTCTATGTTGGAGACTGCATAAGGCTTTTAATATTTTTTTCAACTCTCTTATGAATAATTGAGGTTAAAATTAATGGACAAAGTGGGACAAAGTGAGACAAAGTCGGACAAAGTTGGACAAAGTTGGATAGAATTTATGACAAATGAATATTAACTTAACAATCAGTCTTTTTTATTTTAAGTTATTTGAATATATATGAAAAAATGTAACGAACGTTTACATTTTTTCGGAAAACTAACACCGGAATGAAAAGACTTGCTTTACATTTATTGCTATCCAAATATTTGCTGTTTAAAATAGCAAGGAGAAAAAGATGATACAAGCACAAAGCATAAACTCGACTTAGGGTGATTCCTAAAAAAACCGAGTTGAAGCACAAAAGCCCCAACTCAGCCTAAAAAATTCTAAAAATAGTCATTTTACAACCATCCACCCTGCCAGGGGTGGATGACTTCAGACCATTATGTTTATCATTCTAGCAATTTCAACACCATTTCTCAAGAGTCAGGAGAAGTCTACATTTGCACCTTCATTGGTGGATAAATTACGACAAACCCTGTTAAGCATTTCCCTTGAAGAAGCAACCTTTGCTAAACGGGGGTTTCAAGAGACGAATGCCAAGACACAACAGCATTTAGAAACCATTGGTAAGACCTTTTTACAGGGATATCAAACAGCGATCGCCTTTAATGATCCTAGTGGTGTTATTGCCCAAATTAATCAAATAGAGGCAGAATACCGGGGTTTTGCTTTTGAAGGGGCTGCTATGGGGTTAGCCTTATTAGATCGCCTCACTCCTTGGAATTCTAGGAGAATTGAACAATATTTAATAGATGAAGGTCAAAACCACATTTATATGACTTATGTGGGCATTGGATGGCTATTAGCGCGGCTTCCTGGGGGCATTCAATCCTATTTAACTGAACTAGAAAAGGCACAGGTTAGAAGTCTGGGAAACTGGGATATTTGCCCTACTTCTCCTCACTCCCTCACCCCCTCACACCCTCACTCCCTACTGGGTTGGTTATCCATAGACGGGTATGGGTTTCATCAAGGATATTTTCATTGGCGAGACTATATACAAGGCATTAAACCACCGAAAAACCTGTCAGGGTATAGCTGTCGCGTCTTTGATCAAGGTTTAGGTAGAAGTCTTTGGTTTGTCAAAGGGGCTGATCTTAATGCCATTCAACAAGCGATCGCTCAATTTCAACCTCATAGACGGGCTGATTTATGGAGTGGTATCGGTTTAGCTTGTGGTTATGCAGGTGGTATGGAAAACCATGCTATAGCCAGTTTAAAAGAGGCAGCGAAACCTTATTATCCAGAATTAGCTCAAGGGGTGGCTTTTGCGGCTAAAACACGCATTAGAGCTGGAAATTTAACCGAACATACGGAAATAGCGGCTCAGATTTTATGTGGAATGTCAGCCCAACAAGCAGCCGATATTACGGATGACACCTTAACAGGATTATCCTACGGCGAAACTGTTCCGGTTTATGAACAGTGGCGGCAAGGGATTCAAAAGCACTTTATTTAAGTAGAAATTAGCATCATGAGAAACTTAAAAGAAGCCATCCGAGGCTATAGCAAGCATATCTTAGCTTTTACCGTTATTATTGTCTTATTTGCCTTTTCTCGTCTTCCTGTCCTCTCGGCCACTGAAAGGGAGGCGATCGCTTCTAGATTCCAATTTACTCGTTTTCCCTTACCAGAAGTAGCAGGGGAACCCTATCATCAGCTTCGTCAAGTAAATCCTAGTTTAGAACGTCATTCTGGTTGGATTTCGGCGGTAGGGGCGGCTGTTGCCCTAAATGATCTTGATGGGGATGGGTTAGATAATGATGTTTGTTATGTGGAACCACGTAATGATCAAGTCATTGTTGCACCAGTACCAGGGACGGGCGATCGCTATAAACCCTTTACTTTGTCTCCTATTAATTTAGCCTATGATGCTGTAACGATGGCACCTATGGGTTGTTTACCAGGGGATATGAATGAAGATGGGGCCATGGATCTCTTGGTTTATTATTGGGGACGCACTCCGGTTGCTTTTTTGAATTCAGAAGTCGGTAGGGGCGGGTTTTTGGCAAAAATTGAGGATTCAACACAGATAAATGAGATTAACCCGCCCTTACACATAGCAAAAATTGAGGATTCAACACAAATAAATGGGATAAACTCGCCCTTACACAAAGGTGAAAAAATTTCAACTTTATTGAGTCTTAATAGTAATAGTTATGAGGCTCAAGATATTGTTTTTACCGGGGATAAATGGTATACAAATGCCGCTACTTTTTCTGATTTAGATGGGGATGGACACAATGATTTAATTATTGGTAATTACTTCCGTGATAACTCAGAAATTATTGATCCTGATAGCACGAAAATAGAAGAAATGCAAGATTCTATGACCCGTGCATATAATGGTGGAACAAATAGAGTTTTATTGTGGCAAGAAAATCCTGAAAATATTGCTTATAAAGATGTCAAAGGTATTTTTGATCAACAGACACTTCATGGCTGGACATTGGGGGTAGGAACGGCTGATTTAGATGGAGACTTATTACCAGAAATCTACTTTGCTAATGATTTTGGGCCAGATCGATTGTTACATAATCGCTCGGTTCCTGGCAAAATTCAATTTGCTGTCTTACAAGGAAAGAAAGGGTTTACCACGCCTAATTCTAAAGTATTGGGTCATGATTCTTTTAAAGGAATGAGTGTAGATTTTGGCGATATTAATCATGATGGCTTATTAGATATATATGTCAGTAACATTGCTGATGAATATGCTTTAGAAGAAAGTCATTTTCTCTTTACAAGCACAGGAGAATATGATAAGATGAAAAAAGGAATAGCACCTTATAAAGATCAAAGTGAACCATTAGGAGTATCTCGTAGTGGTTGGGGTTGGGAAACCAAATTTGCTGACTTTGATAACGATGGAGAATTAGAAGCTTTACAAGCGACTGGTTTTCGTAAAGGAGAGGTTTACCGTTGGCCAGAATTACATGAATTAGCATTAAGCAATGATCAATTATTAAAAGTATCTAATAGTTGGTTTAAATTCCAAGACGGAGATGATTTAAGTGGTCATCAACATAACCCCTTCTTTGTCCGTGCTGGGGATGGTCGTTACTATGATTTAGCCCCAGAATTAGGGTTAGATGAGCCTTATGTGACGCGCGGTATTGCGACTGCCGATGTTGATGGAGATGGGGACTTAGACTTCGTTTTTGCCAACCAATGGGACGATTCCTATTTCTATCGCAATGATAGTCATGACACAGGGGCATTTTTAGATTTAAAACTATTGCGCTATAGTAACGCTTCTATTTCTGAGGCGATCGGTGCTTCTGTAACCGTAGGTTTACCTGATGGCCGCAAGTTAGTGGCCCAAGTAGACGGAGGAAATGGACATTCCGGTGTGAGAAGTTCTCGGTTGCACTTTGGCTTAGGAAAAGTGAGTGTAGATGCTGCCTTACCTGTTGAGGTGCAGTGGCGCGATATAGAGGGACAACCCCAGCACACAAGTTTGTTGTTATCACCAGGAAGCCATACAGTGCGCCTGGGAGAAACGACAAAAATCGCTTCTAGCAAAAGCTAGGACTAAATATACTTTAAAAGTTGTGTTAATCAAGCAAATTTGTTTAATTCGAGGAGTATTCAACCATGAAGATTTTAAATCCACCAAAGTTTGTTAGTCGCAGTCTTATTGGGGCTGTGGGGTTAAGTGCGATCACCCTAATTCCAGTAAAAGCACAAGCCGCCGGAGGTCCCTTCAATGCAGGACCTACTGACGATGTAACACAATCTCTAGGCAGTTTCCAGATTGTGGTTAATCGTAAGTGGCGACACCTGTTTGTTGGTCAACCTGCCTCCTTATATAACAAGAAAACCTTTACTTTAACCAGTCCTATTTTGTTTGATTCCAACACCGTCATTGGGCGCAGTAATCCTCATATTGATGGGGATGCTGCTGACACAGGAGGAGCAATCGTAGGTACGGCAAAGAGAATCATCTCTGATAGTGATTTCTCGATTATGCCTCTTGAATTTAAACTTCCTGCTGCTAGAGAAGTTCATACCAATGTTGAGTCATTATTGCTGACCGGTGGCGGAGGATTTAATGTTCGGGTTGGTAGTAAAGCACCGAATCGCCCCATCAGTCCAGGGGAAGTTCAATCCAATGCAACAGGGGATGATATCGGTAATACTAACTTTGATTTTCCTGCCAAGAGTTTTTTCAATGTTTTTGCTGAAGTCGATATTCCCGGTTTGGGAACATTGTTTAATACTAAAGCACTCTTTTTAAGAGGGGACGATAATCTGATGAACTTTCCGCCCAAAGTTGTCTATCTCCATGAAAGTTCAGACCCCGTTCGAGTTTACTTTAAGAGCTGTCTGCCTGTTATTCGTCGCTGTACCCCAGGACAAGCATTTGGTAGTCTTACTTTAGCCGGTCACGGTATTGGCTTTAACCAGGATGATTTTGCTGAATTTGATTTTCGACTCACCAAATCTGCACGTATCCCTGTAGATCCCAGAGAAATGCCTGAACCATTAACAATTTTGGGTTCTGCTACTGCTATGGGTTTCGGCACATTCTTCAAACGGAAATTAGGCAAGAAACGTCAACAAGATAAGGCATAGATTTCTCGTAGTTGGGTTGCGCTTTCGCTTAACCCAACCTACTCAATGTCATCAGGATTAATTCCCAATTCTTGCAGTTTCTCCGCTAAACGTTCTGCCCTTTGTTGTTGCTGTTCTGCTGTTTCTTCTGGGGTTAAAACTAACTTTCCTTCAGCAGTAAAAAAACGCAATTGGTCATTATCAATCCCTAAATATAGCCCTAACTGTTGACTCCATAACCATCCGTTTTCATTAGGTTCTATTACTTGATATTGACCTGACATTAACTGAAATCCTTGAAATTCTAAAGTTTCTGGCTCAAACCAAAAATAATCAGGGGTACGGAAAATATCTTGATAAATTTGTTTCTTTAATCCTTTATCAGTTTCTGCCGTTGAGGTCGATAAAATTTCCACAATTATATTAGGATATTTTCCCCCTTCTTCCCAAACTACCCAACTTTTACGAGGTTTCTTTTCTACATCTAAAACCACAAAAAAATCAGGGCCTCGAAAATGTTCAGATTTCCGTTGACGGGGACTGTAATAAATAGTCAAATTCCCCGCAGCAAAAAAGTCTTGTTGATTTCGCCACCGCCATTCTAAACATTTCAGTAACAAAATCATCTGTTGGAGGTGTAAATAAGTTTCCATTGGCGGTTCATCACTCAGTAAGTCACTAGAAGGAACGATCAAATCTTCTGTTATCTCTTGAATTAAAGCCATGACAATTACCCAATTCATTTCTACTTCCAATGTTACCCCAATTCCTCAAACTCAATCTACGACAATAAACTATCGTTTTGCAGAGTTACGTCGTTTTGCGATCGCTACTACTGTCGATCCTAGTCGCATTTTTAGATGGTGCAGTTCAGGATATTTGTATCGATACAGGTAATCCACTCTGTACTAAATCAATCAAGTTTGTTTATTTTACACAAGGAGTATTAAACCATGAATTTTTTAAATTCACCGAAGTTTGTTACCCGTAGTTTAATCGGTGCTGTGGGGTTAAGTGCGATCGCCTTTTTAGGGTTTGCAGAATCAGCTAGTGCGTTGACAGTTGTTAAAGGGTCTGATTATTGGAAAACTAAAAACGGTTCATTTTTCAATTTTAACGATGTTGTTGGTAATGTTGAATTTATTAGTCGTCCCCTTGGTCAGTGGACACCACCTGGCTCAAGCGAACCACTCAAGGATAGTAAAGGCGTAACACTCAATCTGAAGACAGATACCGTCGTCAGACGATTGGATGATATAACCTTTAACACTGATGCTCAAGACGGCGAATATGGTGTAAGCAATGTTGAGGTTGTTGCCCTATCGTTGAAGAGTAAAAGTCCGGTACGTTATAAGGGGTCATTATTTAATATCTTCATTGATCTCAATACTAATAAACAATCAACAGGAACCATAAATATCAACGAAGATCGAACTTTCTTTAGTGATTTTACTGTCAATTTTCTTCCTAGTTTCCACCCTGTTTCAAAAGGAGCAGCAACTCTCTCTTGTGCTGACGTTTTTGGTACTGCTCCGTGTGATAACTTTTCTGTTGATTTACATGGCCGTAACGGAAAGTGGACGCGTCGTATCACAGAGAAAGTGATACAGACGGAAGGACCGAGTCAAGTGAGAGGAGTTGTTGGAGATATTAATGCCAATATTCATACAAATCTCTCCAAAACTCAAACAGATTTCTTTGTTATTGGTATTGTTGAACATGATGCTGGTGGTGCAGGACATCATACTGTCAGGACAGCCCCTGAACCTTTAACAATTTTGGGTTCTGCTACTGCTATGGGTTTCGGCACATTCTTCAAACGGAAATTAGGCAAGAAACGTCAACAAGACAAGGCATAGATTTCTCGTAGTTGGGTTGCGCTTTCGCTTAACCCAACCTACTCAATGTCATCAGGATTAATTCCCAATTCTTGCAGTTTCTCAGCTAAACGTTCTGCCCTTTGTTGTTGCTGTTCTGCTGTTTCTTCTGGGGTTAAAACTAACTTTCCTTCAGCAGTAAAAAAACGCAATTGGTCATTATCAATCCCTAAATATAGCCCTAACTGTTGACTCCATAACCATCCGTTTTCATTAGGTTCTATTGCTTGATATTGACCTGACATTAACTGAAATCCTTGAAATTCTAAACTTTCTGGCTCAAACCAAAAATAATCAGGGGTACGGAAAATATCTTGATAAATTTGTTTCTTTAATCCTTTATCAGTTTCTGCTGTACTTGTCGATAAAATTTCCACAATCATATTAGGATATTTTCCCCCTTCTTCCCAAACTACCCAACTTTTACGAGGTTTCCTTTCTACATCTAAAACCACAAAAAAATCAGGGCCTCGAAAATGTTCAGATTTCCGTTGACGGGGACTGTAATAAATGGTCAAATTCCCAAAAGCATAGAAATCTTGACGATCTCGCCAACATAATTCTAACGATTGAATCAATAACATCAATTGTCGCAAATGCAGTTCTGTTTCCATTGGCGGTTCATCACTCAGTAAGTCACTAGAAGGAAAGATCACATCCTCTGTTATCTCTTGAATTAAAGCCATGACAATTACCCAATTGATTTCTACTTCCAATGTTACCCCAATTCCTCAAACTCAACCTTCGACAATAAACTATCGTCTTGCAGGGTTACGTCGTTTTGCGATCGCTATTACATTCCTCAATATATTAGGTCATACTTTCCTCGGTTTTGAGCAATCTTGGGCCCAACCTTTTGTGTCTTTAATTACTGCTTATATCATGGAATTATTGTTAGAAACAGTTGAAGCTTTAAGTCAAGATAAACAACCTCGTTTCTTGGGAAATCTAACTACATTTATTGACTTTTTACTTCCTGCTCATATTACAGCATTAGCAGTGGCTATGCTTTTATATGCTAATGAGCGATTATTTCCTATTGCTTTTGCGACAGCAGTTGCTATTGCCTCTAAATATCTATTTCGGGTTTCTATAGGTAATAAATTACGACATTTTTTCAATCCTTCAAATTTTGGAATT
Organism: Aphanothece sacrum FPU1; assembly: GCF_003864295.1. Lineage (NCBI taxonomy): Bacteria > Bacillati > Cyanobacteriota > Cyanophyceae > Chroococcales > Aphanothecaceae > Aphanothece > Aphanothece sacrum. The sequence goes on from NZ_BDQK01000006.1 coordinate 203,127, forward strand.
AGTGTAACTTTAATTCTATTTCCTTGGATAGGAATTGCTCCACCATATCAATTTACTGAGAATTTATATGGATGGGCAGATTGGATGTTTCCAGGAATTATTATATGTACAGGAACTTTTCTTAATGCTCGTTTTACTCATAAATTACCATTAATTATGAGTTGGGTTGGCGGATTTTTTTTACAAGCAGTTATCAGAAGTTATTGGTTTGGAACTCCATTAGTTCCAGCCTTATTACCCATGACAGGGGTTGCTTTTGTCCTCTTTACTTTCTATATGATAAGTGATCCAGGTACTACCCCAATTCAAGCTAAAAGTCAAGTCATTTTTGGTTTATCTGTTGGTGCTGCTTACGGAATTTTAATGCTGTTTCATGTAGTCTTTGGAATGTTTTTCGGACTCACATTAATCTGTCTAATTCGGGGTTTAATTTATTACTTAAATCCCTTGATTGAAAGATTAAAGTCTCATCTAAGTGAACGTCCTTTTATTACACAAATTTAAGTCACAATGGTGGGCATTGCCCACCCTACTAAGGAGATTAAACCATGAATACTTGTCATCCTCAAATTGCTATTGTTGGTATGTCTTGCCAATATCCTGATGCTAAAAATCCTCAAGAATTATGGGAAAATGTTTTAGCAAAACGTCGTGCTTTTCGTCGCTTTCCTGATGAAAGATTATGTTTAGATGACTATTTTTCATCAGATAAATCTACCCCTGATGCTATCTATTCTAAACAAGCAGCAGTTATAGAAGGATATGACTTTGATCGCATTGCTTTTCGGGTAGTTGGCAGTACCTTTAGAGCAGCAGATTTAGTCCATTGGTTAGCCTTAGATATGGCATCTCAAGCATTAAATGATGCAGGATTTATCGAAGGTAAAAATTTACCAAATGAGACTACCGGAGTGTTATTAGGAAATACTTTAACCGGAGAATTTTCGCGGGCTAATACATTACGTTTACGTTGGCCTTATGTCCGTCGCGTCGTTCAATCTCAATTAATTAATCAAGGATTTTCTCTCGAAGAAACTCAGATATTTATTGATAAGTTAGAAATAAAATATAAAGAACCTTTTGAACCTATTGGAGAGGAATCTTTAGCAGGTAATTTATCTAATACAATTGCCGGAAGAATCTGTAATCATTTTAACTTAAAAGGGGGCGGTTATACAATTGATGGTGCTTGTAGTTCTTCTTTATTAGCAGTAGCAAATGCTTGTAATCAGTTATTAACAGGAGATCTAGATTTAGCTTTAGCTGGAGGGGTAGATTTAAGCATTGATCCCTTTGAATTAGTCGGATTTGCTAAAGCGAGTGCATTAGCAGAAAAAGAGATGCGAGTTTATGATAAAAAATCTGCCGGTTTTATTCCTGGTGAGGGTTGCGGTTTTGTCGTATTAATGCGTTATGAAGATGCTTTAGAACAACAAAAACGTATCTATGGTGTGATTCGAGGTTGGGGCATTTCTTCTGATGGTCATGGAGGGATGACAAGACCTGAAGTTGACGGACAATTATTGGCGGTAAAACGTGCTTATAGTCGTGCAGGTTTAGGAGTTAATACGGTTAGTTATTTTGAAGGACATGGTACAGGAACACCTGTAGGTGACGGGGTAGAATTACAAGTGCTTTCTCGTGCTATTAAAGAGACTATCAACCCTAACAATACAGTTTTTGAACCTGCTTATATTGGTTCAATTAAAGCTAATATTGGACATACTAAAGCTGCTGCTGGAATAGCAGGTTTAATTAAAGCAACAATGGCAGTTTATAGTCAAATTATTCCCCCAACAACAGGATGTGAAACTCCCCATGATCAATTAACTAAGAATAACCCGGTTTTACAAGTCAATAACATCGGTAAGTTATGGCCTATTGATCGATGTTTACGTGCTGGGGTAAGTGCCATGGGTTTTGGCGGAATTAATACCTATATTGTCTTAGAAGGATTAGGAAATATTCGTCGTCAAAAGTTAACAGCCAAGGAACAAGACTTAATTACCAGTTATCAGGATGCTGAGTTACTTCTTTTTACAGCAGAAACTAAAGATGAGTTAAGAACTAAACTTTCTCAATTATTAGAATTTAGTTATAAATTATCCTCTGCTGAGATAACAGATTTATCTGCCAAAGTCAATCAAAATATTGATTTTAATTTACAAATTCGTGCTGCGGTTATTGCCAATAAAGTAGATGAATTAACCAGTCAGTTACAAGAACTAATTTTGCTCATAGATGGAGAATTAAAAACTAATTTAAACACAGGTAATGTCTTTTTAAGAATCAAAAATAAAAGTCCTAAAATTGGCTTTTTATTTCCTGGACAATCTGCCCCTGTTTATGATCATGGTGGACTTTGGCAGGATCGCTTCTCTCAATTAAAGATGTTATATGAGACAGCACAACTACCAAATACGGAAGACAAAATATCAACCAAAATTGCTCAGCCTGCTATTGTGACATCTACCATTGCTGGGTTAAAAATCTTAGAAACATTTGGCATTAAAGCCGATGTTGCTGTGGGTAATAGCTTAGGTGAATTATGCGCTTTATATTGGGCTGAAGTTTTTGATGAAACAGCTTTAATTCGTCTAGCTAAAGTACGGGGAAAAGCTATGGCAGAATTAGGTGATTCTACCGGAAAAATGGCGAGTCTTGGCACGGATGAAAATACAGTTAAAGGGTTATTAAATGGTCGTGTTGTCGTCATTGCCGGAATTAACTCACCTCAGCAAACTATTATATCTGGAGAAGATTTAGGGGTAAAATATGTTATAGAAAAAGCTGTCCAAAAAAACATCAAAACGGTTCTTTTACCTGTTTCCCATGCTTTCCATTCTCCTTTAGTTTCTCAAGCAGTTAAACCTTTGGCAGATTATCTCAAAAATGAACAATTATCTCCCGTACAAAAGCAAGTAATTTCTACCATCACGGGACAACTATTAACCCCAGAAAATGATCTGCGATCGCTATTAATACAACAGGTAACTTCTCCTGTACATTTTCTTGATGCTGTCTCTTTAGCCCAACAAGATGTAGACTTATTTATTGAAGTAGGGCCAGGTCAAATTTTAGGTCGTATTGTCTCTAGTTTTTCTAAGGTTCCTGTAATCTCTTTAGATAGTGGTGGTGACTCTCTGAAGGGGTTATTACAGGCAGTTGGTGCGGCTTTTGTTTTAGGAGTTAATATTAACCATAAGGCTTTATTTAAGGGACGGTTTACCAGATCATTTAATCTTGATTGGAAACCCAAGTTTTTTGTTAACCCTTGTGAGTTAGCACCTGAAAATATGATTGATGAGGTTACAAAAAATAAGCAGGAAAAAATAACACAAAAAATAGTCCCTCACCTAGATAATAAAGAGGTTATAGACAACATTTCTGTAACAGAGAATAATGATGATTCTCCCTTGAACTGTCTACGTAAACTAATTTCAGAAAAAACAGAGTTACCCATTGCAACAATAGAAGAAGATCATCGTTTATTAGGTGATTTACATCTTAATTCTATTAGTGTAGGTCAATTAGTTGCTGAAGCGGCCCGTCGTTTAGGGTTATCTGCTCCAGTATCCCCCACAGACTACGCTAACGCAACAGTAGGAGATATTGCCCAAGCATTGACAGATTTATCGCAAACTAAGGACATAAAACCCAGAGAAACCCTTCCTCTTGGTATAGATTCCTGGATTCGTTCTTTTACTGTAGAATTCGTAGAATCTCCCTTAATAGCGTCCCTTCCTACCCCTAATAATAATGCTTCTCAATGGCGTATCATTACACCGATGGATTATGCTTTAAAGACACCTTTAGAAGCAGCATTGTCCAAATATGAGGGTAATGGGGTAGTAGTGTGTCTTCCTCCTAACCCCGATGAACAGATTATTGATAGTTTATTAGAAGGGGCCAAAATTGCAATTAATAACCCCAATAATTGCTTTATTTTAGTTCAACATGGAGGAGGTGCAGCATCTTTTGCAAGAACTCTTTATTTAGAGAATTCTCAGATTAAAACTTGTGTTATTGATGTTCCTTTTAATCATCCTAATAATATTAATTGGATCGTTACAGAAGCATTATTATTTGATGGTTATACTGAAATTTATTATGACCACAAAGGGATCAGGCGATCGCGTATTTTGAAGTCTGTAGAGATGCAAACCCTTGCACCCCTACAAAAATCAAGAATTAATCTTTCCTCAAATGATGTTTTATGTGTTACGGGAGGAGGTAAAGGTATTGCTGCTGAATGCGCTTTATCTATTGCAAAAGAAACAGGAGTAAATCTTGTTTTATTAGGAAGATCTCGACCACAAAATGATGAAGAATTAAGTCATAATTTAGTGCGTATGCAGTCACTTGGCATTAAAGTCATTTATGTTTCTGTCGATATCACTAATGCTGATCAAGTTAACAAATGTTTGACTGATATTCAAAAGGAGTTAGGAACAATAACTGCTGTAATTCATGGTGCAGGAATAAACAAGCCTAAATTAATACAAAACCTAGAAAAAGAAGACGTTTTAGAAACATTAGCCCCCAAAGTACAAGGATTAAAAAATGTGCTTGCTGCTATTAACTCTGATAGCTTAAAACACTTAATAACCTTTGGTTCTATTATTGCTGAAACGGGACTACCTGGGGAAGCAGACTATGGTTTAGGGAATGAATGGTTAGGTCATTATGTAGCAGAATTTAAGGAAAAATATCCCCATTGTCACTGTCTTAATGTAGCATGGTCTGTTTGGTCTGGGGTAGGCATGGGAGAAAAATTAGGACGTATTGATAGTTTAATGCAGCAAGGGATTACACCCATTCCCCCTGATCAGGGTATTGATATATTACGTCGTTTGATAACTCAATCTTTTGATTCTACAACTGTGATAGTTTCAGGAAGATTTGGGGAACCACCTACCCTAAAAATAGAACCATTAGAATTACCTTTCTTACGGTTTTTAGAACAGCAAAAAGTGTCTTATCCTGGAGTAGAATTAATTGTTGATGTTGAGTTATCTCTAGATAATGATCCTTACATCAAAGATCATGTTTACGAAGGAGAATATATCTTTCCTGGGGTGATGGGTTTAGAAGCAATGATGCAAGTTGCAACTTCTTTAATGCCCAATTTAGTTGATAAAATAACCATTGAATCTGTCAAATTTAATCGCCCCATTGTTGTCTCTGCTAATGAACCTTTAAAGATTCGTATTGCTGCTTTAATTTACCCGTCAGGAAAAGTAAAAACAGTGATCCGTAGTGAACAAACTGGGTTTACTGTAGATCATTTTACAACAATTATTAGTCAGGCAAGAAATAACAGTGAACTAGGAACAGTTATCCCTATTCATAACATAGATAACCAACAAAATAATATTGATCCGCAACAACATTTATATGGTGAATTATTGTTTCATGGAGGACGTTTTCAAAGGATTAAACATTATGAACATCTTACAGCAACAGAATGTATGGCAGAAATTGAAACCAAAACCAACCTAGAATGGTTTAGTCGCTATTTACCCCAGTCATTAATATTAGGTGATCCAGGGGCAAGAGATGCAGTAATTCATGCTTTACAAGCTTGTGTTCCCCATGCCACAATTTTGCCAATAGGTATCGAAAAGTTAAGCATTTATGAGGTTAATGCAACCCAAAATCAATTTGTCTCAGCCAAGGAAAGGCAACACTTTGATGATACTTTCATCTATGACTTAACCGTCTTTGATGCTGAAGGGAATATACTAGAAGTTTGGCAAGGGTTAGAATTACAAATAATTAAACATAAAAACCCTGATGATCCTTGGATTTCTAACCTATTACCGCCCTATTTAGAGCGCAATATTAAGGCAGTTGTCCCTGATGCTAACCTAACTCTAATTATTGATCAAGATGCCACAGTGGAGCGTCGAGTAAGAAGCGATCGCAACCTTACGGTAAGGCAAAAGGCAAAAGGCAAAGGGCAAAAAGTCTATCGGAGGCTTGATGGTAAACCAGAAATCAACGGAGAGGCGATTTCTGTGTCCCATACAGGGGCGTTAACCCTAGTGGTCAAGGGTGGATGTGGCTGTGATGTGGAACCTGTTATAGAGCGTTCTGGGACAGTTTGGCACGATCTTTTAGGAACCCACAAATTAGCCTTAGCAGACATTATTGCTGCTTATAAACAAGAATCTCTAGATGTATCAGCGACCCGCATTTGGACAGCCAATGAGTGCTTAAAAAAAGCAGGAATGATGGTTGATACACCCTTAATGTTAATGAATCAAAAAGCTGTTTCTAAGCAAAAAAAATCCACATCTAAGGTCGTTTGGTTGACTGCTGGAGAAACAATTATTGCCACGTTCGTCGTTGCAGTAAAAGGGTTTGAAACACCGTTAGTTTTTGCCGTGTTAGTTAAGGAGGTGAAAGAACATGAACAAGTTTTAAAGGAGGTGCGATCGCTTGATTATCAAGGTGTTTAATTTTGTTTGTCATTTAACCAATAAACCGTTTAAATGCAAACATTACTACTACAATTTCTGCCAATTTTTCCCATAAATTCTCTTACTAAGGAGCAATAAATCATGACTACTACAACTAAAAGAAGCATCCAATCTAATCCTATTTCTAATGGATTACGTTCTCTTGTTTATTTGCTTAATGGACGTTGGCATAAACCAGCCATGCAAATCTTTATGGTGGTCATTGCCTTTCATTTATTAGAACATCTTGTTCAAGCTTATCAACTTTGGGGTTTAGGGTGGCCACGTCCCAAATGTTTAGGCTTATTGGGTTTAGGTTTTCCCTGGTTAATGAAATCTGAATGGTTACACTATGGACACGCCTTATTTATGTTACTTGGCTTTGCTGTTTTTCGTCCTTCTTTTGTTGGTCGGGCCCGACTCTGGTGGGATATTGGTTTTGGGCTACAATTCTATCATCATTTTGAACACGCCCTACTCTTAGGCCAAGCGATTATTCATGAAAACTTGTTTGATTCTCCTGTTCCCATTAGTATCGGTCAAATTTGGTTTCCTCGTTTAGAGTTACATCTTTTTTATAATTTCATGATTCTAGTTCCCATGTTGATTGCCATGTATTATCATCGTTTCCCTCCCTATCAATCAAAAAATGTTTAACCCCAATGTAGGGTGGGCAATGCCCACCTTACTAACAATAAAATTAAGCAATTTTTTGTGCCACATTTGCTAAATAATCAAAATATTTTCCATATTTCATAATGATTGAGAACAAATTATATTTGATGTATCCTGAGTCATGAAGAAAATCCTCTTATATTACTAGAAACAATGAAAACTTACGAATATCATCACATTGTCAATTTTGAAGAAACTAACCTAGTTGGTAATGTTTATTACGCTAATTATGTTAGATGGCAAGGTCGTTGTCGAGAAATGTTTCTCAAAGATAATGCTCCTGATATTATCACAGAACTTGCTCAAGGATTAGCCTTAGTTACGGTTTCAGTTTCTTGTGATTATCTATCAGAATTATTCGCCTTTGATCAAGTAATCATTAAAATGACTTTAGCAGAAGTTAAACAAAATCGTATTACCATGTTATTTGAATATTGGCGAACTACAGACCAAGAAGAAGAATTAGTGGCCAAAGGAAAACAAGAAGCAGCTTGTATGAAGCGACAAGGAGAAAAAACGGTTCCTATTCCTATTCCTGAGTCATTAAAAAAAGCTTTAGAAAAATATCAATAAATGAAAATTATGTAGGGGCTTAATACCATTAAGCCTTTATTATTACAAATAAGGGACTTTAACTCGTTCATAGTTAAGCTATACAAACAAAGGTTGCCTACGCAACCTATAATGGCAGTCCACGAAGGTGGACTTTGTTTCTATAGAATAAGGCTTTAGCCTTTTATTAATTATTAGTTTAGCACAGTAAGTCCCGTAGAACCGTGTTTTTAGCATTCATAAAAAAAAATATTTGTCATATATTTGTATATTAAATTATTAACCAATCAAAAATATCTTTAACTGTTAATTGCCAATTATCTAAAATACTTAAAACCGGTAAAATATCCAATCCTGATAAAATTTCTGGTAATTGATTCGGTTTAAAAATCATCACAGACTCATCTTCTGAGTCAATTAACCAGCCTAGTTCTGTTCCCTGTTTTAGACAAAATAAAATCTTTTTAATAACCTTAGTAGCTGATTGTTCTGGAGACAAAATTTCAATGATCCAATCAGGATGAATTTCAAATTTATTAGCAATTTTCCCTTGGGGAGTTTTTGGGATTCTCTGCCAACTAAAAACCGCCAAATCTGGCACAATCGAACGTCCCCCAAAGGTACAGCGCAACTCAGGAAAAGCATAGGCTAATTTTTGGGGTAAGGTAACATTATTAATCGCTGTTCCTAGACGAATTTGTAAGGTACTGTGTTCTCCTTGGGGCATCGGTTTTTGACAAATTACTCCATTAATATATTCGCTGGCTGGTTTAGTTTCGGGACTTTTTAGAAATTCTTCAAGAGTCAAAGACTGTTCAATATTTTTAGTAATAATCATCTGTTTATCTCCTTAATCTAATTCTTCATTTGTTGTGCAATTAAATTTTTATAATTTTTCTTACCTATTTAACCAGCTTAATGATTAAAAAAACGCTGACTTTTTAATGAAGCAACTAACTTAACATCATCGTCTTGATAAAGTTCTTTCTCTCGTTGAATAAAAATATCTGCTAAAGCGGTATAAGCTTCTTCCCAAGCGGCCATAATTTCAGGAGTTGCTTGCTCTTGTAAAACTTCCTTCATTGCTAATAATAAAAAATCGCCAATCACGGGATATTGTTCTGCAATCACTTGACTATCAACATGACGATTAGCAATTTTTTCAACTGTTTTTTTTAACTCATCTAATTTATCAATATGAATCGCATAAGCATAAATAGAACCCGCTAATTTATTTGGTTGTGATCCCCCATCTACATGAGTCATAAAAGTGGTTTCAAACCATAATCTATACTCAGGACGAGATTCAAACATTAATTGATACATTTTGCGAGTAATTTCTTCTCCTCTTTCCTTTAAAATTGGAGCAGTTGCTTTAACTAAATCAATTGTTTTTTGACTAACCATTAGTAACAATCTCCCTTATTTTTTCGGTTCTACCGGACAAATTATTCTAAATTATTATAAATGATAGACCTTAACTCGCTCAGAGTTAAGCTATACAAATAAAGGTTGCCTACGCAACCTATAATGGCAGTCCACGAAGGTGGACTTTGTTTCTATAGGATCAGACATAAGGTCTGTCATTAATTATTAGTTTAGCACAGTAAGTCCCGTAGAACCGTGTTTTTGGTGAGAATCAGGTATTCGGGGCGGGTTTATCTAACTTTTAGCTGAGAATCAGTGATTTTTGTAAAAAACCCGCCCCTACAAACTTTTGCATAACTATGGGTTAACTTTGGGAAAATGAGTTTCGGGATCTTGAGCTACCCAACCAACAGGAAACTTATAACGAACTTCAAAATGTAGATGAGGTTGCAAAATATCAGGCTTTCCCGTCTTCCCTACATAGCCTAACACATCGCCCGCTTGAACAGATTGACCTATTTTCGCCTTAAAGCGACTTAAATGAGCATAACGAGTCTGTCGGCCATTACCATGATCCACCACCACTAAAAAGCCATAGCTTCCTTCTTGGGCCACAAAAATAACCATTCCCCGATCCGCCGCTAAAACAGGGGTTCCGGGTTCCGCTAATAAATCTACCCCCCCATGAAAAAATGATTGTCCTGTCGTCGGATTCGTATGCCATCCATACCCCAGTCCAATAGGGGCCACAAAGGGCAAAGGATAGCTTTTAAGCCCTGTATAATCCCCTCGTCGGGGGGTTTCCCATGGTTGCCAATTTACCCCCGGAATAAAAGCAACTTTAGGGTTAGGTACACAGCCATTAATCTCAAACAAAACATCGGCCCGCACACCATAAGCAGTGGATAAATCTCGCCAAGTCGCCCCATTTGGCACTTGTACCCGAATTCCATCAAAGGGAGGTATAAGAATATCTTGGCCAACTGGAACCTTTCCCTGAGCTAAACTAGGATTAAGTCGAACTAAAGTCGCCGGAATAAGTTTATAACGCTTAGCAATACTCTCAATAGTTTCTCCTGGGGCCACCCGATGACGTTGTATCCGAGATAGGGCCGGAACCGGACACAAAGAAGATGGAGAGTTTTGTGCCAAATAAGGACTAAAAGATATCAGAGGGATCAGGGAGACAAATAACCATAACCACCGTTCACGACTCACTTTCCTATAAAACACGCAAAATACTAGGAATACTGTTAATTGCCTCTAAAGAATGAATTTCCGCCAAAGCCTTGCGGAAGTTACCCTCACAGACATTGTGAGTGACGACCACAATTTCCGCAAGTTCCCCTTGAAAACCAATTTGTACTATTGACTCTAAACTGACCTGATGTTGACCGAAACTGGTTCCTAGATAACCGATGACTCCTGGCACATCTTCGGTGAGAAAACGGGCATAAAAGCGAGTTTCTATGGCTTCAATGGGGGTAATCTGACAATAATGTTGATGAACGCAACTTAAAAGGGGATCTAGGGTTTGAACCGGGCCACTACTTTTAAGGATGGCCACAATATTCATCACATCCGATACAACAGAACTGGCAGTTGGGCCGGCCCCGGCCCCTGGCCCATAAAACATCACTTGTCCCAGGGGACTCCCTTCTACCAAAATGGCGTTGTAGACCCCGTTAATGTTAGCTAGGGGATGGGTTTTAGACACTAGGGTAGGATGCACCCTTAATTGTAAGGTTTCTGAGGCTTCACCCCGTGATCCTTTAGCGATCGCTAATAGTTTAATCACAAAACCTAATTTATCAGCATAGATAATATCAGCCGCGCTAACTTGACGAATGCCTTCACAGTAGACATCTTCCCGTTTGACTTTTCCTCCGAACCCCAGAGAGGCTAAAATAGCGATTTTATCGGCTGCATCTAACCCATCCACATCGGCAGTGGGATCGGCTTCAGCATAGCCTAATTGTTGCGCTTCGGCTAAAACATCGTCAAAATCTGCCCCATATAGGGTCATTTGGGTCAAAATGTAGTTAGTTGTGCCGTTAACAATGCCAATAATGTTGTTAATGCGGTTAGCCCCTAAAGATTGTTTTAGAGGTTTAATGATGGGGATACCACCGCCAACTGCCGCTTCTAAAAGGACGTATACTCCTGCTTTATTGGCTGCTGCGTAGATTTCATCTCCATAACGGGCGATCACAGCTTTATTAGCAGTGACAACGTGCTTTTTGTGATTAATAGCTTGTAAAATGAGCGATCGCGCGGGTTCTAGCCCCCCTAATAATTCCACCACAATATCAATATCAGGGTCGTTGACGATACTTTCTAAGTCTGTCGTCATCACTCCTGATAAGAATTCTACGGAACGAGGTTTATCAGGCGATCGCACTCCGACCCGATGAATGACGATTTCCTCTAATAAAGGGTTTCGTCCCGATGGATCAAGCAGAATTTGCGCCGTTCCTGTGCCTACCGTTCCCAACCCAAGTAAACCAATCTTAAAGGCCACAATGATGCTCCTGTCGTCATCTTCCTATTCTAGATTAACTCTTTATTGTCTCAGATTGTTGAGGGGTTGTGAATTAATTTAAAAATGCTAACTAATAACCCACCAGTAAGCCAAAAGGAATTTAAAATGCGTTTTGACTTATTTATTTATAAAGCCATAACACTATGTTATAGTTACACAAATCAAATATATATTCTAGATGAAGTAGAACCAGATAAACTTCTGCGGGAGAAACCTTCATCGAGTTAATAACGTCCCACAAAAGAGACTCCATACATACAATAATTATATGCAATCAAAATCAACAGTTAAACCCTGGTTTTTCATTCCCACTCTTTATTTTGCGGAAGGACTTCCTTATATTCTAATTAATTCTGTTTCAGTTATTATTTATAAGAATCTAGGGGTAGATAATGCTCAAATTGCTTTTTGGACAAGTCTTCTATATCTACCTTGGGTACTTAAAATGTTTTGGTCGCCTTGGGTTGAAAAAATAGGAAAAACTAGAGATTGGATTATTATTACTCAATTAGTAATGGTCAGTTGTTTGGGAATAAGTGCGATCGCTTTACAACTTCCTAATTTCTTTTATATTTCTTTAATAACTTTCACATTAGGGGCCTTTGTTTCGGCCACCCATGATATTGCAGTAGATGGGTTTTATTTAGAATCATTAAACTTTACTCAGCAAGCAGAATTTGCCGGAATTAGACCAATTTTTTATCGAGGTGCTGTGATCTTTGGTTCAGGTTTTTTAGTAGTATTGGCCGGTAAATTAGCCAAATCATGGAACAATATATCTCTGAGTTGGACAGCGGCCTTAAGTGTTTGTGCTTTAATTTTTTTAGCTTTCTCTATATATCATTTTTTTAGTTTACCTAAATTCTCAAATTATCATAACAAAAAATCAGATAATACTGAGAATATTAATATTCATGAGCAGAAACAATCTGAAAATATCAACTCATTACAAATTATTGCTTCCTATTTCCGTAAACCTAAAATATTAATAATTTTGGCATTTATCTTATCCTATCGTTTTGGTGAAGCACTCTTAATTAAATTAAGTAATCCCTTTTTATTAGATTCCTTTGCTCAAGGGGGCTTAGAATTAAGTACAGAAGAAGTCGGCTTGATGTATGGTGGTTTTGGTGTAATATCTTTAATATTAGGAGGAATGTTAGGGGGTTTTGTCATAGCAAAAATTGGACTTAAAAAGAGTATTTTTCCAATGGCATTAGCCCTGAACTTACCTAATCTTTTTTACTTCTATATGTCTCTAGTTAAACCTTCTTTACCAGTAACTACAATGTTTATCTCATTGGAACAGTTTGGTAGTGGATTAGGATTAACCGCTTTTATGGTTTATTTAATGGAAATTTCTGAAGGAGAATATAAAACTGCTCATTATGCCATTTCTACAGGAATTATGGCTTTAGGAATGATGTTACCCGGATTAATTAGTGGTTATCTTCAACAAGAACTTGGATATCCCTTATTTTTTATGGTCGCTTTTTTACTTACTGTTCCTGGGATGTTCACAGTCTTTTTTATCCCTTTAAAATCAAGAAAATTATAATTAAAATTAACTAAATTTCATAGAGGTAATGATGGTACAAACACTTAATAAAATCCTCACTTTAGAGGAATTTCTCCAACTGCCTGAAACTAAACCCGCTAGTGAATATATTAATGGTCAAATTATCGAAAAACCCATGCCCCAAGGAAAACATAGTCGTATCCAAGCTGAGTTAATTATCACGCTTAATACTGTTGCCAAATCTCAGAAAATAGCTTATGCTTTTCCTGAGTTACGCTGTACTTTTGGGGAACGTTCTATTGTTCCTGATGTCGTAGTTTTGCGTTGGGATAAAATTCCTTGTGATGAAGATGGAGATATTGCTAATATTTGTTTAACCTATCCAGATTGGACAATTGAAATTTTGTCACCTAATCAAAACCCAATTAAAGTGATGGGAAATATTTTTTATTGTTTAGATAATGGTAGTGATTTAGGATGGTTAATTGATCCTGAAACAAAATCTGTTCTTGTCTTTTATCCTCAACAACAACCCTTACTCTTAGAAACCTCAGAAGATATTTTACCTGTTCCTGAATTTCTGCCTGAACTAAAATTAACTGTCGGTGATGTTTTTAATTGGTTAAAGTTATGATAAGTAAGTGGACAAAATTAATTACACAAAATTTGTACTAGGAGCGGGTTTTTTACATAAATCAATGATTCTCACAAAAAAACTAGATAAACCCGCCGGATGGTTTTTTACACAAATCCATAATTCATAATTCATAATTCATAATTCATAATTCATAATTCATAATTCATAATTCATAATTCATAATTCATAATTCATAATTCATAATTCATAATTCATAATTCATAATTCATAATTCATAATTCATAATTCATAATTCATAATTCATAATTCATAATTCATAATTTTTTAAGCCAATCTAATAAAATAGGATTAAATTGATCAGGACATTCATCATGAAGACAATGACCTGCGTGATCTAATTCTACTAAAATAATATTAGGATTTAATTGAGCAAAAATTGGGCCAAGAGAAGGAGGTATAAAACGATCTTGAAGACCCCAAACCAATAACATAGGCATTGTTAATTTAGGCAAAACAGCTTGAATAGATGGCCCATAATCAGTACCTTTCACCGCTTCAAATAATAAACAAAATGTTCTAGCTGCCCCCTGATCTTGAGGAGGTATAGTAATAATATGAACTAATTCGTCAGTAATAGCAGAAGCATCATAATAAGCTAATTTAATCCAAGGACGAATAATCTGAGGACGACGAATAATATTAAATAACCCTTTTAATAATAAAGGTGGGGAAAATAACCCTTCTATAGTATTAACAATAGGACGCAACCAACTAGGAATTGTTTTCTGTCTTAAAGACACATCCGGTAAACTAATCATGACCATTCCTGCCACCATTTCAGGATAACGTTCAGCCACCGTTACACATAATAAAGCCCCAATAGAATTACCCACCAAAACAACAGGTTGACCAATAAAAGTTAGCCAAAAATCATGAACTTGTTCAGCCCAAAGATACATACTATAATCAGTTGCTGCCTTTTTTGAACCCCCAAACCCTAACAAATCTAAGGCATAGATTGGGTATTCTTGCGCTAAAATGGGGATATTATGCCGCCAATGTTCAATAGCCGCCCCAAATCCATGTAATAGGATTAAGGGAGTTTTAGTACATTCCTGCTTCTGACCTGAAACCCATAAATAACTATAACGGATAGGCCAACCCCGCCAAACCCAAAGCCGTTGCTTTCCGATGCGTTTTTCCCAAGGTGTATTATTTGATACCAAAATGTAAGCGTTATAAATCTTTACACTTTTTGATTGTAAGATACTTAAGACTCAGATTAAAATGAAATTGGTAGAAACCTAAATATGGTAAAACCGAAAAACGATTGCGTAAACTTAAAAATAAAGTAAATAAATCAGACAGAACTTTGTGGAGAATTAGTAAAATGAAATAATTGCTCTGATCAACCTAATCTACTAAAGTTCATCCATCTAAATAGAGAAAAATTAACAAACGCCTGTGATAGATAAAAGACGCCCTCAACGCGATCTCCCCAAAATCAACGAAAGAATACGCTTCCCCGAAATTCGAGTCATCGATAGTGATGGTTCTCAAGTAGGCGTAGTCACTCCTGAAGATGCCTTAAAACTAGCCCAGGAGAGAGAATTAGATCTGGTTTTGGTGAGTGAAACCGCTAAACCTCCTGTTTGCCGAATCATGGATTACGGTAAGTATAAATTTGAACAGGAGAAAAAAGCCAGAGAAGCTAAGAAAAAA